>CAJQQR010000262.1 GCA_905480545.1 uncultured Pirellulaceae bacterium | reverse complement strand
ATTTTAGAACCCCGATCATCTGAACAGCAAATTACCGATTTAACGGACATCCATCAATGAGCTTGAGCAAGCCAGAGCTTGAACAGATTAAAACACTTGGAAAAGAATTTCAAAAATGCCTCCGTGAAGGCCAAACGCCTCGTATTGAGGACTTTTTGAAGAAAGTGACGCTGGACGCGAGAGAGAACCTCTTTTCCATTCTTTTGCAAATTGAACTTCGAATAATGGAGCGAAACGGTCAATCCCCTTCTTCTTTCGAATTCATTAAACGATTTCCCAACTACGCAGGCCTGATTCGCCAGGCATTTTTTGAGTCGACTCAGATGTCGATGTCAGATGAGCATCGACCGACGCTGGATACCGACGAGTCAGTGCTAACGAAAGCGTTTGGCCTGCCCAATTCCAGTCGTCTGGGTGAATATGAACTGATTCGGCAATTGGGGCGTGGGGGTTTTGGAGTTGTTTACGAAGCACGTCATCTAACGCGTCAGAACGTCGTAGCCCTGAAGACTTTACCGGCCGCAAGTGAAGGCCATGAAGTCAATGCAGATCGCCTCCACAAGTTTCGCAAAGAATTCCGATCGCTCTCCGAATACAACCATCCCAATCTCGTCGGAATGCAGACATTGGAGGTCGATGATGGCAACTGGTTCTTTACCATGGACCTCATCGAAGGAACAGACTTTCTCTCCTTTGTGAGGCCAAATAATGAGCTGAATGAAAACCGACTCAGGAAATCAATTGCCCAACTCGCAATTGGTATCATCGCATTGCATGAACAAGGCATTGTCCATCGCGATCTCAAGCCCAGCAACGTCATGGTGGAGACCAATGGGCAGGTCAAAATTCTCGATTTCGGTCTGGTCGCCGAATTGCAAACCGCAACCGATCAAACTGCTTCATTACGCTCTGCTCAATTTGCGGGGACCCCGCGCTATGCCGCTCCCGAGCAAATGTTCGGAGACCGAACCGAAGCGACGGATTGGTATGCCTTTGGTGTAATGCTTTTTGAAGCATTGACCAGCGAGGCACCCTTCAAAGGGAATCAGATGGAGCTGCTTCGACAGAAACAAAACGATGACCCACCACTGTTGTTTGGCCGCGAGGGAGTTTCGGAGGACCTGGCCCAGCTCGCCGATTCGCTACTCAATCGAGAGCCGCAAGAACGAATCGTCGCTACCGAAATCATCAAACTGTTGCAACTCGATCTGGAAACCAGGACCTTCGGATCGAAGACCGCACTTGGTTCGGCAGGTTCATATGGTTCGACTGGTTCGATCGATGAGGTGGACAACCTGGATCTGAATTGGGAAGAAGAAGAGATTGAATTGATTGGCCGCGAGGAGCAACTCGCACAATTGAATTCCGCCAAACAGGAACTGCTAGACAAACGCGAACCGGTCGTCGTCTTTATCAAAGGGCTCAGTGGCGAAGGCAAATCCTCCCTCGCTGAAAAATTCCTCCGTCCGCTTCGCCGCGGTGAACAGATGCTGGTGCTCTCGGGTCGCTGTTACGACCGAGAATCCGTACCCTTTAAAGTCATCGACAGCATCATCGAACCACTGGTACGCTTTCTGCGATCACAACCGCGTGAGGAGAGCAATGCGATCCTTCCCGACGACATTGGAATGCTTGCGAAGCTTTTTCCCCTGTTGCGGCGAGTCGGCGGCATTGCGCAACGTTTTGATAATACAAATTTCAACGTCGACCATAAACAGATTCGCTATCGGGCGTTTGTGGCTTTGCGGGAGTTATTCGTTTCAATTAGTCAGTCAACGCCAACCGTCATTTTTGTCGATGACTTGCAATGGGGCGATGCAGACAGCTCCAAGGTTATGACCAACCTTCTAACCCCACCCCATTCCCCCGCGCTGATGCTTCTAGGAACTTTCCGGTCGGATGAGGCTCACGAAAGTCCGTTCCTAGCAGATTGGCTCGCACCAACCGAAATAAATAATTCCGTCCGATGTCGCGAGATATCGGTATACCCACTGAATGAGAAACAGTGTCGGCAGATGCTAACGGAACGACTGGGCGAGGCCAATATCGAGCGGTTCGGCAGTGCCGATGAATTCATTAAGGATACACACGGCAACCCTTATTTCGTTGAACAACTGATCGAAAGCTTTTCTGAAGAAAATGGACAGGGGCAACATTTCTCATTCGATGGGGTTTTAGAACGAAAACTTTCCCGACTACCCACCAATGCAACTGACCTAATTTTGCGAATTGCCATCGCAGGGCAAGCGATTCGGATTTCAGAATTATGGAATTTGGTCAACCAAGACAGCTCGTTGATGGCGACACTTTCGCACATGCGGAGTGAACGTTTGATTCGCCTGATTGGATCGGGTGACATACAACTGGTGGATACGTATCACGACAAAGTCAGGGAATCCGCACTCCGTAACACCGATCCAGATATACGAATGCAAATCCACTTGCAGTTCGCCGAGACGATTGAGAATGAAACGGGAATATCGGAGTCGTTAGTTTCAGAATACCTTGCTTCGGATTTTGCCGAATCGGACCAAATCTCATTCGACACCAGTAGAATTTCTGATCTAGCTTATCACCTTTCCTCGGCAGAAGATCCCAGAGCATTTACGTACCAGCTGATGGCGGGCGAGTTGTCCTGCCTCGCTTATGCCGCAGATGATGCCATTGGATACCTACGCAAGGCAAAAGCGTTGCATTCAACAAGCGTCTCTGGCTCAGCCTTAGCACGACTTTTTTATCGGCTTGGCGTTTCTTATGCCCATTTGTTAAAAGTCAGCAAAGCGTTAGCGGCATTTGAAACGGCGATTGGAAACGCACCATCCAGTTTCGCCCTAGCACACGTCTATGCAAGAATGGCTGAGGTTCACCAGACGCGCTCGCAGTATAAATTGGCTACCAAGTACCACGATTTGGCATTGGAACAAATCGGACGAAAACGTCCACGATCGTTGATGGCGCATTTGCGGGCCGCATTCATTTTTGCGAAGCTCGTTTGCCTGCCGGCCAGTTGGTGGCGTGCGGACCGGAACGAAAAAATCGTTGCTTTTGAACAGTCAATTTACATGCACATCGTTCAATATAAATTTGATCAGCCTGTGCCGTTGATTGACTACCCGTATGCGGTAACAAGAGTAGGTGAGTTGTCGCTGAGGTCATCAGACCCCGATACAATCGCGTCTGGAATGGCATTTTTTGCTGCTCACGCCTCAGTCAGTGGTTTACCAAGGTTCGGAAGAGCCATGACACGATTGGGAACGAAATATTTCAACGAAATGACAGACACCGAAAAACGAGGAATTTGTCTTTACGGATCCGCTGTCTCCCGATCTGTCGGAAATTTGAAGGCACTTGAACAGGCGGATCGAGACTTTATCATATCGATCCCACTGCTCATCGAATCAGGATCCCATATGCAAGCGTCAACGAGCATTCATATGCGCCGTCATTTGCATGAATATTTCGGCGGCGCAAGGCCTGAACAAAAGTTGGGTAGTCAACTGATCGATCATGCGCGCAAGATTGGCGATCTTCGAGGGCAATGTTGGGGGCACTATGATTTGGCTGCAGGATTGGCCCGCGCAGGAAAAATCTCTGAGGCGATGATCGAAATACGAAAAGCCGGAGTGATTCTGGAATCGACTGAACTTCATTTGACGGCGGGGATCTTTCTGGCGCAGCAAGCCTTTATTTTTCTGCAGGCCTCCGATTTCGAGGGAGCTAGGTTATCTGCATTACAAGGCTGGCGACTCGTCAAGAAGCGGAAACTCGTTATGGAATGGCCATTAAAATCGTTGCCTCTGGTAATCGAGAGTGCAGTTGGCCCTCTCTGGTTGGGAAGCCCTTTTGCTGTTGATGTTAATGACCTAAAGAGGAAATGCAGAATCGCTTGGCTGCTGACGTTGTTCTACCCAAAGCTGCGATCCATTATGCATCGTGTTCGTGGCCGTGCCCTGTGGGCAATTGGACGAAGAAACAAGGCGTTGGTTGAGTTCGAAAAAGCTGTATCCATCGAAAAAATCAAAACTAGGTTTGATCACGCCAAATCGCTTCTCGATCTCGCCGCTGTCAAAGAAGAGGGTCGCGAACAAAACCGATCCGAAGCAATTGCACTGCTCAAAAAAATGGAATCAGTTATTCCTCGGGCCGAAAGCTGGCTGCTCGGCGATCAATATGATGAGGCGGTTGTTGCACCAGAATTCGATCTGGACGCATGGGAAAAAGAACATGGCCCGATCACGCCTTACCTAAATGAAGAGGAGGCGACGATTGGATTGGATACGATGAAAACCGAATCCGGAATGTGATAGTTTCACGAGGCTGAAATTTATCCTGTTGAGGCCGTCGATTTTTTATACCGTTTCTTTCCTGGAGCACACTCTTGCCAGAACGAGCTTGAAGGACTGTAAATGAATCAGCGAAACCAAAACAACACCGACGGTCTTTCGTAGATCAACAACGGAGTGAGCTGCAATTGAGCGGAAAATCAAATTGCTGAACAAGAAAAAAAAGGGCGTCAAGTTCTCTGTCTAATGCTGCGGCCAACTCAGTGCAAACAAATCGTGTCTGTTCCTGTCGACATGTTCGGGCCGCGTGATTCGACTGCTGCGATTGTGATCACAACGATTTCCTGTTCCCGGTTAACGGCAAACTGTTTGGTCGCCGTTGGCTCCTAAGATTTCACGGGGTTCCTTTTCTGGTCCGCATGATTTGGAAGTACGTGTATTGGGTCGGCTTCGCTGGCTGCAAAAAACTCGCGAAGAAACCCAACACCAACGACATTCCAAATCCGATGGGCCAAAACCAGACCGAAAACCAATTCTGCGTGTACATCAGGTAGAGCGTCAGCACCGTAGAGATCAAAACACTTATCAATACAGCCAAAGAGGTTGCCCTGCGCGAAAAAAGAGCCAGAACAAAAATCGCTAACAACGGACCACCAAATGCAGCGGTCAGTTTCTTTCCGATGTCAAACACGTTGCCCAATGGTCCGACAAAACACGCCAACGTAATCGCGATCACACCAATCGCCAGCACCATCAACCGAATCCAACGGAGTTCACTGCGCTCGTCTTTGGGTCGAAGCTTGGGAAAATGACGATCGCGAAAATCAACCACAATGGCCGTTGTGACCGAATGGACTCCAGAATCAATGCTCGACATAATCGCGGCCATCAGCGCGGCCAAAAACAGACCAGCCAATCCTGGTGGAAAATGCAGTCGAACGAATTCGGGCATCGCTCGATCCGCGACTTTCGGATCATCTGCCAAAATCTCGGTCATCGTACCTGTGCCCAATTCCGTCGGGTGCTGATTGAAATACGAATAGAGACCGATGCCGATCATTAACAAACCGGGGATCACGATCCACATCGCCGCCAGGTTCAGGGCAGCCCCCCACTGAGCTGTCCGCTCAGATCGTGCCGAGATAAATCGTTGGACAGCGACCTGGTCGACACCAAACGCTGACACCGCCTCCAAAAATACGCCGATTAAAATCACCCAAGTGCCGTACGGCAAAACCATCGAAGGTGAAAAGTCGACAATCAATCCTTCCCGGCCATCAAAGTACGTACGGATAATTTCGCTTGGACCGGATTCCGTCAACGACAAAATCAATCCCAGCGTGATCATAATCGTGACCGCGAACACGAAAAACTGAATCACATCGGTCCACATCACCGCTCGTAATCCGCCTAGCATTGTGTATCCGACTGAAACGACTCCTAAAGCAACGATTACCGCCGTTTGCGAGACGCCCATCACACTCGAAACCACGACCGATGCCGCGTACGTTGCCGACGCCATCCAACCAATTCGCAACAGCACAAATAGCCCACTGGCGAGCGTGCGAACGGAAACATGAAATCGCAACTCCAGATATTCGTAAGCCGTTTCTACTTTGAGACGAGCGTAGACCGGAACAAAGACCCAGATCACAACCGGCGTCATCAGGGCAAACGCCACCAACGAAGCACCGATCCGCAAACTGTTGCCAAACGCCGCGGAGGGATAAAAGACAAAACTATTCGACGAGAACAAAGTCGCCATGACGCTCAAGCCAACCGGAAGCCACCCCATCGTGCCACCGGCAACAAAAAATTCTCTTCTTGACTGATTACGCCCAAAAGCAATTCCCAAGCCAAGCATGAGAAGCAGATACACAGCGATGGCAACGATGTCGAAAGGATGCATTTTGAGGTGTTAGAGCAGGAAAAGAACTTCTTGAGGAAGGATTTAACGACGACCAGATCGCTCAATCCATTTGTAGGCCTTCTTGGCGTTGAGTGCACAGAATTTCCGCGTGGCTTCTTTGCCTTTTTCAAACACATATTCCATTACAATTCGTTGCAACATTTCGTAGCTTGCCGCACGTTCAGAAACGGGCCAATTACTGCCGTAAATAACACGATCATCACCAAATGCATTCCATACGACATCAATATACGGCCTATAGAAATCCAGAATTCTTGGTGGCTTCTTCTTGGTATGATGCGCGGCGCTTTCCACCAAGGCAGAGATCTTACAGAAAACGTTTTTATGCTTTGCGGCTGCGAGAATTCCATTCTGCCACTCTTTCGATGGTGGATTCGCTGTCACCGCCACATTGCCCATGTGATTCTGTATGATTCGCAATTTAGGTAGCCTTCCAGCCAGCTGGGCGACAACTCCGAGTGATTCGCGGCCGCCGTTGACGTCCAGTGCGA
This sequence comes from uncultured Pirellulaceae bacterium, assembly GCA_905480545.1. Taxonomy (GTDB): domain Bacteria; phylum Planctomycetota; class Planctomycetia; order Pirellulales; family Pirellulaceae; genus JABAAE01. The sequence goes on along the minus strand of CAJQQR010000262.1, from coordinate 20,275 downwards.
GGTCATGATCAGCTAAATGTTGAAAATCTTCTAGGTTGTCGGCTAAGAGTAACTTGCGCACCAATTTTTCCGAAACGCGTATCCCACGAAAAAGTGGATTGGCCGCGAATCGCTTCAAGTTTTTTGCAAAGTCCGCTCCACCTGGCTCCAATCGCCCCACAATTCCAACCACAAACGGATCATTCTTTGCAATGTTCAACAGCCACGCGTTGTCCGCAACTCGGGAACTCGCTTCAACAATCACCGTTCCCGTGACCGGACGAAATTGCTTCAGAGCACGTAAATGCTGCGGCAACACCGTTCTATAAAGTGCTGTCCCTTTCGCTGGCCAGGGGACCCCCTCTTTGCGTTTCGGATCGTAAAAGTGCGTATGGCAATCGATGATATCCAAGTCGGTCGTGATTGATTCTTCGAATTCTTGGGCGTCGCTGTTTCCCAATTTAAACCCTACCAAGCCGACCGAATGGGCGGCGATCCAGGTTCGCCGGTTTACCGAAGTGATCTTCATTCCAAAATGTCCTGCGACAAAAATCGCTATGTCGAAATAAGTGAGTGATTCGCGGAGCCAACGATCATTTGTATCAGCAGTGAGAAGCCACGAACAGTTTTCAAATGTGAAAAACTGAAAAGATGTTTTGAATTGACAAACGTGAATGCACTCGGTCATTTGAGTCAGGCGATCTGGGGCGATGCGGTCCCGGTGTCATGATAAAGGTTATCTTGCGATAAATTGTCTCTGATTCAGTTAACATGAAGGAAGCGGTTCAGCTTATGCGTTATCGTCTCGTGTAATCTGGTTCAGCGAAACGTGGTTCGGGAGAAGTGAATGTGATTCAAAAAAGCGGTACGCAAAAAGCGATGCACTCGGTACTCTCAACATTGGCTGACCTGATTCGCATCAACAGCGTCAACCCGAACTACGATGGAGGCGTACCCGAATCGGAAATCGCCGATTACATCGAAAGCTTCTTTCGCGAGCGAAGAATTGAAACGTGGCGGCAATTGGTTTATCACAACCGCCCTAATGTGATTGCCAGGATTCCCGGCCGGGACCCAAAACGACGCATCGTTTTCGAAGCGCATATGGACACCGTTTCCGTGGACGGGATGACAATCAAAGCTTGGCAACCGGAAATTAACAACGGAAAAATGTACGGTCGCGGATCATGTGATACCAAGGGTGGGATGGCCGCGATGATGCACGCTGCGGCAAGTCTCGTTGCCGATCGAATCACTCCACCGTGCGATGTGTTGTTCGCCGCCACCATTGACGAAGAATATTCGTACCGAGGCGTTGTGGCGCTATGCGATTCAATTGAGCCCGGTCCAGTCGATCTCTGTATTCTCGAAAAGGAAATCCCACCGCGTAATCCTTTGCAAGCGGAGGCTGCGATCATCGCCGAACCGACGATGCTGCAGCCCGTCATCGCCAGCAAAGGCCTCGTCCGCTGGACGATTGAAACAAATGGAAAAGCCGCTCACTCAGCGAAACCACATTTGGGTGTCAACGCAATCGAACAGATGGCGCACATCATCACGGCCATCCAAAAAGACACTGTCGAGCTTTCCAAACAGACACATCCGCTGCTTGGTCCAGCTACTTGCAACATCGGTGTCATTCGTGGTGGGGTCCAGGTCAACTTTGTACCGGATCGTTGCCAGATTGAGATTGATCGCAGGATACTTCCCGGCGAAACGCATGAATCGGTGTTGATGCATTACAAGCAATTAGTCGAGTCGCTTGCCAGCAAACATGACAACATGAATGCCGTTTTTCACCCACCCAAGCTAACCGATAAACCATTGGAAACCGCAGCAACGACCCCCGCAGTTCAAATGATGACTCATGTCCTGATGGAACTTGGTTTAGACGCGACGTTGACGGGTGTGCCATTCTGTAGCGACGCCAGCAAGTTTGCGGCACTCGGAATCCCAAGTATAATTCTGGGGCCCGGAAGTATCGATCAAGCCCATGCCGCGGTCGAGTTCATCGAGTGCGACCAAGTCGTTCAGGCAGTCGAAGTTTATCGTAACTTCATGATCCAATTCGAATAATACATCTGCAAGGAAATGAAGATGACGATCAGTGAACCGGCGAAAATTACAAGGCGATGTTTCGGTCATGCAACGATCGCAGGCGCAGCATCACTGGCAGCAACATCGATTTCGGCGAGGGCCGTCAATGGTGATGTCGAAGAGACGTCGCCTGGTTGGATTGATGCTCATGTTCATGTTTGGACGCCGGATGTGAAGAAATATCCAATCAGCAAGCGATTCAAGAAGTCGGACATGCAACCGCCTAGCTTCACTGCCGAAGAACTCCTGAAACATTGCAAGCCGGTTGGCGTGGATCGTATCGTGTTGATTCAAATGAGCTTCTACGAGTACGACCATTCGTACATGAGCGAAGTGATGGCTGCGAACAAGGGCATTTTTTCTGGCGTGGCTTTAATTGACTATCAGGCCGATGATGTCGTGGATCAGATGAAGAAGCTTGCGAGTCAGGGAATGCGGGGTTTTCGCTTGCATTCAACCGGCAACACAAAAGCTTGGGTTGATGATCTGGGCATGAATAAATTGTGGCGTAATGCTGCGAAAGAGGGACTGGCGGTCTGTCCACTGATCAATCCTGCCGACATTCCGAACATTGACGCACTCTGTAAAAAACATCCTGACACAACCGTAGTGGTCGACCACTTTGCCCGGATTGGAGTGAACGGAAAGATTAAACCAAACGACCTTGAAATGCTCTGCCGATTGGCAAGATTTCGCAACACCTACGTCAAGACGTCAGCATTTTATGCGTTGGGTAAGAAAAAACCGCCATACGACGACTTAATCCCCATGATTCGCAAGGTTGTCGACAGTTTTGGCCCGGAACGATTGATGTGGGGCAGCGATTGTCCGTACCAGGTCCAGGGCGACCATAATTATGAATCATCTCTTGCAGTGATCCGCGATCGCATCGACTTTCTTTCAAAAGGCGAAATACAATCGATATTAAAAGACACCGCTGACAAAATCTTCTTTCGTTAGTCAATCGTTGGTTCACCGGCTTGCCTTCCCTGTCACCGACATTCCAATTCAAAATCTTAAAATAATCACTCAATGAATTTTCCGGCAACTGCATCGATTAAGGACGTCAAAGCTGCGGAACAAATCATCAGACAGCACCTCTCGCCCGCACCCCTAATTCGATCCTACCGACTGGAAAGTGAACTCGGCTTAGCGCCAAACCGACGCGTCTGGATCAAAGACTATGGATGGACGCCTGTAGGTTCGTTCAAGTTACTGGGCGCTCTAAACTGGATGGCAAACCATTTCGATGCGATTGGCCATCGCCCTGTCGCTGCACATTCATCTGGAAACTTTGCGTCAGGATTGGCATTTGCCGGGCAGAAATACGGAAAGCGTATCATCATCGTCATGCCAAACGATGCGCCGCAGATCAAGTTTGATTTAACCCGATCTTATGGCGCTGAAATACGCACCTATGACAAGTCCACAGATCACAAGACGGGGACGCGTGATCGGTTGACACGGGAGATCGCGGAAGTTGAAGATGCAGTGCAGGCTTCACCCTACGACGACAACCATGTCATCGCTGGCAACGGCGTTGGCGGACTCGAGATTGCAGACGAACTTCAGCGGCAACAGCGGCAGTTGTCACATTTTGTCTGTGCGGTCAGTGGCGGTGGTCTGCTGGCGGGACACGCCCTTGCAGTCAGCGATGGCTATCCCAACGCCAAGATCATCGCTGTTGAACCAAGCGGTGCTGATGATTTTCGCCAGTCACTGGCCGCTGGAAAGCGTGTTCGCGTAGATCACCCTGACAGCATTTGCGACGGTTTATTGTCGTACGATGTCGGCAGGCACAACTGGCCCATTCTGCAGCGAGACGTAAATAGATCTGTCTGTGTTACCGATTCTGAAACTTGCACTGCGATGAAGTGGATCCAATCCAATCACGGTCTGCGCACAGAGCCGTCAGGCGCAATTGCAATCGCCGCATTGTTAACCGGAAAAATCAACCTCGATGGAGAAGGGGATATTGCGGTTATCTTGAGCGGACGAAATGTAGATTCAGAACAGTTTCAAACCTGGATTCATCGCTAATGAAGCCGGTCCCGATTTTCGTGAGCCATGCGGTTGCAATCGCTGGCGGATGAGTGGCCTTTTGTATCCGGTTTTTATTTTGACTCGATCCTCGCTTGATACAGATCTTGGGAAAACCGTTTCAAAGCATCAATTTGTTCGTCATTCCAACCTGGCAGTTTCGAGGGTGGCATCACCAAGCTCTTGTCATCCGACGTGATCAGAAAAAGTGCGCCGATCGGATCCTTCGGATGAAACAGACCATTGCTCAGCATTGTTTCGAAATCAGATTTGGCTTCGCCGGCCAACCGCAAACTCGATCGGTGTTTGCTATCGTGGCAACGGACACAACTCGATTTTTTGTTGTCCGAAACAAGCGGCCAAATTTCTTTTTTGAATCGAGCCAAGAACTGAGTTTCATTTTCTTTGGAAAGCTCAAAAATAGGTGATGTTAGTTTTTCTGATTCCTTTTTCTGTTTCGGTAAAGTCAATGCCATCGCAGTGGCTGCCCAACAGGTCGCTGTCATGGAGATAAATTGATCACGGCCGTGTGGAAAGCCGCTTTCGAAATATTTCTGAACGGGCGTCGCACGCGTTTTGACATGCCAGGTGCCATCTTCCAGTTGAGATGATTTGAGGAATTTAATTCCACGCTGGTAAAAATTTTCGTTAGTGGCACGACCAGCATATTGGTGAAGCGTGATCAGCGCGCTACCGGTCGCATACGCATCGCTTTCCATTTCACTTGTTTGCGCCCAACCTCCATCATCTCGCTGCTGATTGATTAGCTCGGTCGCAAATTGCTTAACGGCCAAGTCCGCTTTGCCGATAACGTGCAATGCTCGAATTTGAGAGGAAGCGTCTTCGGTCGACTTGGCCTCAAATTCTAATAACCAATCGCGAGACTTCGATTTCCGTTCATTGATTTCATTGGAAAGTTCTTGGGGGCCAAAATGCTCAAGTGCATCCAGACACATCCAAGTCCGGGTTGCATCACTCGTCTGCGTCGGAGGCCGATTCTTGGTTCCTGTCCAAAACCCACGTCCCTGATCACGCTTGAGGATCCACTTGACCATTGCCGTCGTCGTTTCGTCCGGCAAGTGACCACCAGTTCGCATCGCCATTAATGCGTGTCCGGTCGTATCGACACCACCTCCGATGTTCGAGTGGTTCAAGTACCGTTGCTCAACACCCTGCGTTCGTCCAACCGTTTGAACAAATTGAATTTTGAGCAAATCTCGATCAACTTTCAAACCGCGAACGGCCATCTCAGTCAGACCAATGATCGCGTGCGTGTGATGGTGACAGGAAAAGCACCGACGGCTCTCGCGATACCCGACCATTGCTCGTTCAATTGGACCGATTGCTTTTTGAACCGCGATGCGGGTCTGGGCAAAAGCCTGTTTTTGATCGATTGCCTCTTCCTGCGCAGCCACCAAATTTGCGTGCAGAGCAAGCCAGTTACCGATGCACACAATGGCCAAAAAACAGAGCATTTTTCGGGTTTTGACGAATGGGTTCTTCATTTGTAACACACCTGGGTAGTTGGCAGCGACTCATCATACCATTCGACAGTGGAGCGAAGGTAATACTGATCGAAGTAATTGCCCATCAAATGCTCGAACCATATGCCCCCGTCCGCTTGAACATTCCAATAGATCAATCAACTCTGCCGAAAGTTCCCCTCTGCCGAAAGTTCCCCTCTGCCGAAAGTTCCCCTCTGCCGAAAGTTCCCTTGGCAGATACTGATCGCAAAGCATCGAAGAATCGAACACTGTCTGGTTTCCCGCCCAACGATAGAACAAATGGACCCTATATTCTACTCCCATTCGGCCAAGAGATTGGATTCAATAACGGCTGAACAAACACCCTGCAACCGACGAACAATCGTTGTGACATGTCACTTGAATGCTGCCAAACGCTGTTGTTACAAGAGCCGCGTCTCCTACTATTATTTCTGTACGCATAGTCCCTGGTTTGGCATTGTTAACGTCGACAATACCGGTGTGAGCATGCCTCCCTAAAAATCACGATCAATCACTTCTCCGTCTCGAAATGATGAGAGGTTGCTATAGGTTTCCATTTCAATGTCTTCCCCCAAGAAACTGACCGATCCGTCGCAATAGAGAAAGTTAGCACCGTTCGAGTGAAAACTGCGAAAATTCGTTGCCCAATGTGGACCGCCTTCCCAACTGCAACGGCAGTCCATAGGGGCACTGATTCCGTGCATGTAAGCATCTGTTGCCAGCGTCTTATTCATGGGTTCAACGGTACTCGCAAGTGCCCCTCCATATTTGATACCCAACGACCAATAATGCTCTTTATTGGTGCCGTCTATAATCCATGCATGAGTCCCGTAGCCAATCGATTCCCGACAATCAATTCCATGCCCCATTTCCCAACCCGATGCAGCTTCTCCAATGGCAAAGGTGTTGCTCGTTCCATCGTGAATCTGAGCCATTCTGGTGTTGGAATTGATATAAAACACCCCTGTCCATGGGCCGATCGCTTTCCCAATTAAATTATCACCCCTAAAACAAAGAGCGTCGTCATATCCCATGGAATAGGCGTATGATGAATTTGCCGCGGCATCGCCCATCGGCAGTCCAAAGCCTGTCAACTCTGGGTAAACCGTTACGTCTTCGAATCCATCGGAAGGACATTTAAAAATGGAGAGAGAGGTTTTGGCAATGTCAGGCCGAAACGTCCACCATGCTTGGCTAAAGTCGATATTGCTTGAGATATTCTCTTGCTCAAGAAAGGGCAGCAAAGCCAAAGAAGGCCCTCCAACCGTATCGGTTGTGGACCCAGCGATAAATCGGTATCCCGGTGGAAATTGCTTGAACGAACCGTGGTACAGTTGCACCGCAATCCCCATTTGCTTGAGGTTGTTTAAACAGGACATTCTTCTGGCCGCTTCTCGTGCCGCATGAATAGCTGGCATCAGCAGCGCAATTAGAATCCCGATGATGGCGATCACGACCAACAACTCGACCAGCGTAAAACCGCGACGAATCGTGGTCTTGGATGTTACAGGGTAATTCACAAGAAAAAGTCCTAAGAAAAATCACTTAATCAACAACAAAAAACGTGGCAGGCAACTGGATTGCTCCAGTGTTTCAGGTCCTCAAATGCCTAAAAAATTGCCGGTATGGTTTAATGCCCGATTCTGCAAAAACTCGCGCCAAAAAAAACAAAAACTCCGTACGCGATTGATCAACACGCCAAAACCAAATGAAAAGCTGCAAGGAGATGCGGTGCTTTTTCTGGCGAATGTCACGTGCCATGGATTTGCCAAAATTGCGATCCGCTAACCAGTTGCGTTCAATCGAATGTTAAATCCCTTGAATTCATAAATTCGGGGCTCTCAGACCAGCGTTCCAAAGTTAGACGACGGCGTTTCAGCACCATTCCTCAAAGGCTGGCTCAGTTTTTGGCAAGCTTTTTCAATTCATAACATGTCCGGTGAAAACGTCATGCTGTACAAACCGATTCAATGGTTTTCCTGCAAAAGGCAGGAAACGTTGACACAGCGATTTTTCAAAGAAATAGCGAGGGTGTTAGATTTGGCACACCAATCTTAAGCCGAGCCATTGATCGAAAACGGAGACATGAATTCAGTCGTCTACCAACCACTCAACAAAGTCAACGTTCCACGACGAGCAAAAAGAGTTGATTTAATTCATCCGAGGTCCAAACCGGTTCCGATCTGACGGTTCGTTTTGCCCATGATTCATTGAGAAAGACCACTAATGGTAAATCAAACGGTCAATCCACCATTCCAGTCAGGTCAATCCGCCGCGTTTTATCGTTGGTCACTGACATCGGTTTTTTAAGATCGTTATTGAACGACTTTGAGTTCACTTCCCGAATTAAAGACAATTTCCTGCCTTTTCCAACTGATAACACGTTGAACACAAAGGGTATCCTGAAGAAGATAGGTCCATTAGGGAATTTTATTTATTGGCAACCTGTCAGGCTCCGAGGGCAATCTATGTATCGCGTCGTATTTTCGTTTTCTTTAATGATCGCATTCACTTTGAACGCGATGGTTTCGGCACAGGATGGCTTTGACTCCGGGAAGCTAACCGGCTTGAAGTTCCGTTCAGTCGGCCCAGCTCTGATGTCCGGTCGAATTGCCGATATCGCTGTTGATCCGGTCCAACCCAACACATGGTACGTCGCTGCAGGCAGTGGCAATCTCTGGAAAACAACCAATTCCGGCACGACCTGGACGCCCATTTTTGACCAATATGGGTCTTATTCAATTGGTTGCGTCACGATCGATCCCAGTAATCGAAACACGATCTGGGTCGGAACGGGAGAGAATGTTGCCGGCCGCCATGTTGGTTTCGGAGATGGAGTTTACGTTAGCCATGACGCTGGAAAATCGTTCAAAAACGTGGGCCTAAAAAAGAGCGAGCACATTTCCAAGATCGTCGTCCACCCGAGGAACCCGAACATTGTCTATGTTGCTTCTCAGGGGCCAGCCTGGTCTAAGGGGGGCGAGCGCGGATTGTATCTGACCACCGACGGAGGAAAGTCGTGGAAGAGCACACTTTCCAAGGGTCCCTACACCGGCGTCACCGACATCGTGATGCATCCGACCAACCCAAACGTTCTTTATGCCGCAACTTATCACAAACATCGAACCGTTTGGGCGCTGCTTGCAGGTGGACCAGAAAGTGGAATTCACAAATCGACGGACGGAGGTAAAACCTGGAACGAACTGACTAACGGATTACCGGGAGGCGACAAGGGTAAAATTGGATTGGCGATTTCACCGCAAAAGCACAACGTGGTCTATGCCGGAATTGAACTGTCCGGTCAAACGGGTGGCGTTTACCGCAGCGAAAACGATGGTGTTACCTGGACCAAAATGAGCGACTACGTTGGGGGTGGAACTGGGCCTCACTATTACCAGGAAATCTGGTGTGATCCTCACCGTTTCGATTCGATTTACCACGCTAATGTTCGCTTGGGACGCAGCGATGATGGCGGCCGAAACTTTGAATACGTCGGTAACGGAAACAAGCACGTTGATAATCACGCAGTCGCCTTTCATCCAACGGATCCGGATTTTGTCATCGCGGGTTGCGACGGTGGCGTCTATCGCTCGTACGATCGCTGCAAGAATTGGATGTTTGTCCACAATCTACCGTTGACCCAGTTCTATAAGGTTGCAGTCGATTATGACTATCCGTTTTATCACATCGTCGGCGGAACTCAGGACAACAATACTCAGTATGGCCCGGCGAGCACCAATCGACGACAAGGCATTACAAACCGTGACTGGCGAGTGGTCATAGGTGGTGATGGCCATGACTGCGCTATCGACCCCAAGAATCCGGATATTATTTACGGAGAAAGTCAGCAAGGATTTCTTCGCCGTTATGATCGCAAGACCGGCGAAGCGATCGACATTCGTCCCCAACCTGGCAAGGGTGAGGAAGATCTTCGGTTCAACTGGGACTCGCCAATTGAAATCAGTTTCCATGACAACAAACGATTATATTTTGGTTCTCGAAAACTGTTTCGCAGTAATGACCGGGGAACTAACTGGAAAGCAATCTCACCCGATCTTTCTCGCAGCCAGAATCGCTTGACCTTGCCAATGATGGGGCGAGTTCAAAGTGTGGACGCAGCATGGGATTTGTTTGCCATGAGCGAATACAACAACATTACATCCATTGGAGAATCGCCCGTCGACGAAAACCTGATCTATGTTGGAACCGATGATGGCCTGATCCAAATCACGGAGGATGGTGGTCAGAACTGGAGAAAGATCGATCTGATTGATGGCTTGCCGAAGATGGCGTTTGTCAACGACATCAAGGCGGATCGATTTGACAAGGATACGGTCTATGTCTGTCTGGACAATCACAAGTATGGCGACTACCAGCCCTACGTCATGAAGAGTACTGACCGTGGCGAAAGCTGGAAAATGATCAACGTCGGCATACCGGACAGGCACTTGGTCTGGCGTATCATACAGGATCACGAAAAACCGGGCTTGATGTTTCTCGGAACAGAATTCGGCGTTTTCGCGACGATTAATGGTGGCGAAAACTGGTTCAAGTTTTCCAGCGGTTTACCTGTTATCCCAGTACGAGACCTGGAAATTCAGCGTCGCGAAAATGATCTTGTCGCAGCGACGTTTGGACGAAGTTTCTACGTGCTTGACGACTATGCTCCACTTCGTGAGTTGACTCCTACGACTTTCAAAGACAAAGACTTTCATCTGTTCAAGATCAAGGATGCTAAACAGTTTCCTCAGGCCGATCATTTGGGCGGACAAAAAGGTTCGCAGGGCGACAGCTTTTTTGCGGTTTCCAATCCACCCTACGGTGCGAATTTCACCTACTACAATCGGGATGCATTTAAAAGCCTGAAAGCCAAGAGGAAGGAAGCGGAGACCCAAGCCCGTCAAGCGAGCAAAGATATCCCCTTTCCAACGGCCAAGCAATTAGAAGACGAAGAAAACGAAATCGCACCCGAACTGTTGTTCACAATTCGGGATCAAAGCAAACAATTGGTTCGTTCGTTTAATGCGGGAGTCGGGTCTGGATTAAGTCGCGTCAACTGGGATTTGCGAAATGATCGTCGCGCCTACGTTGCACCGGGCACCTACACGGTTCAGGTCGAATGGGTTTTAAATGGTGAAGCAAAGGAGTTAACGCCGCCAACTAATTTTGAGGTGGTCGCATGCATCGATCCGGCTATTCCTTACGAGAATCGAAAAATGGTCAACGCGTTTTACGATAAAGTCTATGCTTTGCAACAGAAAATGCGGGGGGCAACGGATGCATTTGACGCTGCCAACGGTCTGCTCGACCAATACGAACGAGCGATCGATCTTGACGCTAAACCTCATCTTGAACTCACCCGAAAGCTAGAAGTTCTACGACAGCAATCTAGAGAGATAACCAAGCTGTTGAGCAATGGATCGCCTCAAGATGAAAGGGTAGGCAATCGAAGCAAACCATCCATTCAGACTCGATTGCGAAATGCCAGAGGAAGCCTGTTCTCGCTAGCCGGCCCAACTGGAACACACCGCGACTCGCTCAAGACCGCGAATCAGTTGTACGCCGAACTCTATCCTGACTTGAAAAAGTTTATCGAGATCGACGTCAAACAGTTCGGTCAAAGTGTCCGCAAAGCTGGTTTGAGTTGGACGTCCGGCCAACCGATTCCAAAACCCAACAAGCAAAGTCGATAGACCCGTTTTAGGGCAATCACTTGCAATTTCTAAAACGCCCCCATGCGTTGTATGGGGGCGTTTTTTGATTTCTTGACAATCCCGCATGATGAACGTCCTAATCAATCACTCAAGATTCTTCCGGATCCCAATCCACCGTGATCATTCTCAAAATCACGATCGACAACCGGCGTCAGCCGCCTAAAAATGAAAGTAATTACCAAACAGACGGCCAGAACATCAATCGATAGAATCGCTTCAGGTTGACAAAAGCCACCGTTAGTAGAACCTACAAACCTGCGCCGCCAAGGACTCAAAAGGACCGGACCAAAAAAGGAGCTGGGACCGTTGATGCAGCTAAAATTTACCGCGTCGACATCGCAATCGCCAAGAACATCTCTTCATCGCGGTTTTGGTCTGATTACGAATCGATTCTTCACATCAAACAAGGCACCCTGAAGAAGCCTTTAAGAAACGCGAATGATCTCACGCACGTGTCTTAAGCATGGAAAGTTGATTAAGCGTCGCACTTTTCGACCGTTGTTGCCCCAAAGTCATCCGAGAAGATTTCCCAGCCGGGTTTATTAGGTTGCCAATCCAGCAAGCACTCAGGTGCTTACGCAAAAAGAATGAGCACAAAGGAGCGAATCGAGTAACCGCAGGCATCTTAAATTGTATTTCAGCGATGAAACTTGGCTTATAGCTATCAAGCTAAAATTTATGATTAATCGGTGTAGTCAGTGAATCAATCTAGATAAAAGTGTTAAAGCTGCCATCTGAAAAATTCGTGGAAAACATGTTAATATTGCTTTAGAAATTTTTTAGTCCGATCATTAGTTACATTGAGAGAGCAAGCAATGAGTGCAGATAATCATCCTGTTCGAAATGTGTTAAAAGAGATTTTCGACAGCTCGTTTATCAATGCCGAGCAAGTAAAGCACTTGAAGGATTTCGTCCTTCAAGATTGGGTGATTGATCAAACCGAGGCAGAACAATTGCTGAAGGTTAACCATGCCCTCGGGCAGAACGATGAGAACTGCCCGGAATGGTCTGACTTTTTCGTAAACTCGATTTCGCGTTTGATCATATTTGACATGAATTCACCCGGCGAGATTGATGCAGAAGAAGGGGATTGGTTGGCTTCGATGCTAGACAAATATTCCATTGGCAACGATTCTGAAAAACAGCTGCTAACCGAAATTCAAAAACTAGTGTCGAGTGTTCAAGGAAAGCTTGGCGATCGGATTCAAACGAATTGACCGCCGGCGATTGCAAGAGTCTCGACTTGTTCGCTCCATTGCACGCCGTCTTAAAAGTCACAAAGCACAAACTGGCAGTTTCAAATGGATGCACGCCATGTAACGCTGCAAGCCATGTAACTCTGCAAGCCATGTAACCCTGATTCAAAAAGCCCATCCGACAGCCAGACATCTCAGCTGTTTACGTAAACTGCATCGAGCGTCTATGCTTCAAACGTGAACCCAAACATTACAATGCCGAGGGTTCACGGTGAGGCTATTACTTTCCGATTCCAAAAACCCAAACGCTCGATCGTAGCGTCACGCCGTTGCAAGAAGCAAAGAGCCAAGAGTGTCTGCTGAGTGCATTCATTGGATAGACACCGCGACAAACCCCTCGCTTATCTCGAGAGTTTAAAATAATAAAAGCTTCAAGTCGCCGCACGTTCCTACACGGCTGCTGAGCTTTTTTGCACACGCAACTCGAAACTGGCGTAACCGGTCTTATAGCCGATTGATCAGATGATACGCTAAAATTTCAGCAGCCGACCAAATTTGTTTCCACACCGATGCATGGCTGTCGGGCTTGTACTGGAGGGATGCGTCTCGTGACCGGGCGGTTTAGAAAGGCGTTGAATCGGTGGCCGAAACAAATGTTCTTTTGGCAAAGAATCACCGGCATCTCAAACAAAAGGAAAGTTGTCATCCGCTCTGGAGAAAACTCTTCAAGAGGATTATTGAAGTCGATTTCTTCGGCCGATCGACGTATTTCCAATTTCTTAGTTCGGTAATAAAAACATCGCCAAACTTCTTCTTCCAACGGTAAAACACCTTCAGGCTCACACCCACCTTGCGGCAAACCTCTTCAAACGGACTACCAGACTCCACCTGATTCGATGCGAATACAATTTGTTCATCAGCAAATCGTGTTTTTTTCTGGATCTTTTTTCCCCTTTCAAGACTAAATTCCAACCCGTTTTCTCTCGTTTTGGTGTCCCAGACGTTCGGTTGCAGATCACTGGCGGAAACCATGGCTGCAAGCGAACATCGAAAACGGCGGCATAGTTGCCAACGGGATCTTCATTGTTTCGAGGCGTCAGCCCCCCCTTAGCCTCTTTCCGTACATTTATCCATAAAGGAATGGTTCCCAAATCCGCTGTATTCCTCGAACTCCAGAAAGGCATTACCATCCAAATGTCATGAAAATGCTTACTATCCAAAACAACTCATAGGGCATCCTCTCAGCTCAACGGAAATTTCGAAGATTTGGTCATACCCAATCGCGTCAAGTTAATTTAGACTCAAAGGCCAAATCGTGTGTTGTCGTTTTGAAAGAAGCTAGATGATTCTGAGTAGCAAGTCTCTCCCTCCCCGTTTCGTACCGGAAGAGTTCGATAGGTTTTCCAACTTCAATCAAATCCTGCGATGGCGCGCCGACAATGAACCCAGTAAACTGGCTTACACGTTCCTTGTAGATGGCGAAGACGAGGAAGAGACGATCACATTCGGTGAACTGGAGCGGTATGCGGGAAATATTGCCGCTGCCATCCGAAACGTGGTTGAACCAGGAGCCAGAGCTTTACTGGTGTACGACAGCAGCATTGAATACATCGCAGCCATCATGGGATGTTTTACGGCAGGAGTCGTTGCCGTTCCCATCTACCCACCGGATCCATGGCGGTACCAGACGACCATGGAACGGTTCGAGGCCGTGATTGAAAATTCCCAATCCAGCATCGTCTTGTCGACCAGTCACTATTCTGAATGGACAGAGGGACTTCTCGACGCCAACGCGAATTTAAAAGCAGCGATCACGACGGACACGATCGATAGACATGCTGATCTTTATCTGCCAGAGCACAATCCCGACACGGACTCGCCGGCGATGTTGCAATACACTTCGGGCTCAACCGGCACTCCCAAGGGTGTCGTCATCACGCACCGGAATCTTTTAGCCAACGCAACCATCCTTCAACGTTTCAATAGCGACGATGCTGTTGCTGTTTCCTGGTTACCGATGTACCACGACATGGGATTGATGGGCTTGGTCCTACAAACCGCATTCGTGGGAAGACCGCTGGTTTTGATGGCACCATTAAAATTTGTCGAACGACCGTTTCGTTGGTTGCGGGCTGTTTCCAAACACAGAGCTTCTGTTACCAGTGGACCTGATTTTGCCTACGATCTTTGCACTCAAAAAGTCTCCGATGCCGAGTTGGCTCAACTGGATTTGAGCTCCCTAAACTGGGCCATTACCGGTTCAGAAATTGTTCGCGACGAAACGCTTAGGCGATTTACCGATCGTTTTTCAGCCTGTGGGTTTGATCCCAAAGCGTTCTGTCCGAGTTATGGTCTGGCGGAGGCAACGTTATTTGTTTCCGGTGGTGAAAAGGGTGAACTGCCTGTCACACGCAACCTTCGTATCGAACCTTCGAATTCATCGGAAAACACAACGGGCGGTTCCGCCAATGATGAAATCAACTCGATTGTCGGCTGCGGAAGCGTTCCCCATGGAGTCGTTGCCAAAGTCGTTGATCCTGACTCAAGGGTCGTTTGTGATAACGGGCAAATCGGCGAAGTTTGGATTTCAGGTGATTCGATTGCCAAAGGGTACTGGAATCGCCCAGAATTGACGCAAGCCAAATTTGGCGCCTACACAAGCGATACTGAAGAAGGGCCTTTCTTTCGTACCGGTGATTTGGCTTTTTTCGAGGGCGAGGAGTTGTTCATTGCTGGCCGAATCAAGGATTTAATCGTCATTCGTGGACGGAACTATTTCCCACATGACATCGAGCGAACCATCCTGAACTGTGATCCTACCCTTCGCAGTAATGAATGTGTCGCATTCTCGATCGAGCAGGACAATCAAGAGAAGCTTGTCGTTGTGCAGACATTAAGACGATCGCGCAAACTCGACATGGATGAACTGGTGGAAAAGATCCGCAAGTCCGTACTTGCTGCTCACCAAATCTCTCCGCATTCCATCGTATTGATTAAACGTGGTATACCAAAAACAAGCAGTGGCAAAACGCGTCGGTCCGCTTGTAAGGCGCTCTTTCAGGCTGGCGAATTGGTAGCACTCAAAAAATGGACGGCAAACAAATCTTCGCCAAGGGCTGATCAAAACGGACACTCAAACGGGCGTCCAATTGAAAGCAATGGCGAAACTCGTGCGACACGGGTAACTCCTGCAATTTCAATTCACACCGTGACCGAGGGAAATCGTGACGCCTTGTTTGAGTATCTTCGCAACCTGGTACTCTATATCAAAGATGACATCTCGCCTGATCGAATTCGGCCCGATTCTTTTCTAATAGCCGACTTGGGTCTAGAGTCGATTGAACTTGTTGCCATGTTTTCCCAAATCGAGTCCAGCCTGGGACGACGTTTTGCCATGGAAGGATTCTTGGCAGTTATCGGACAGCGAATGAGCCGAGATGCCAAGGTGAATGAACTGATAGACTTCTTGTTGTCTGGTCCGTCCACCCAATCCCCCGACGCTTCAACTCTACCCGTCGATTCGCAAAATTATGTCACTTCGCGAGGACTTCGGTTTTTCTACCGACAAGATGGAGACCATGGGCCGGAAGTCGTATTAATTCATGGTGTTGGTGGAAACCTGAGCAGTTGGTATTTGTGTGGACTCATTCGCGAATTGGCAAAAGACTTCCGTGTTACCACGTACGATCTGCGTGGACACGGTCAAAGCGATGTTCCACCATCCGGCTATTCGTCAAGGGAAATGGCGAAAGACCTCAATGGCATTTTGAAAGCGTTGGGAATTCAAAAACCCATGCTTCTGGGGCACAGTTACGGAGCCTCCATTGCCTTGCACACGGCCGTGGAATTCCCCGAATCCGTCGCCGGAGTTGTTTTGTCCGACGCCTATTTGCCTGGCCTTAAGAACATTCACGGCACGGTTGACCAATGGCTTGGATGGAACCGATACCAAGCAATCGGTCAACACATTGGGTTTGAGGTTTCTCGAGAGTGGGACGATTTAGCGCCGCTGTTCGATCATGTTGCAAATTTCTCACCTGCCCAGCAAGAGAAGTTTCTTGAAATCGCCGACCGATCAACCATGCAACGATTGGCTCGGCTGTCAAAAACGACTTGTGGTCTGGATATCAAATCAACGGACGGCCTAACCGCCGAGGATATTTTGGGCGTTCGATCCCCGGTTACCTGTCTGTATGGCGAGAGTTCTCCGTTTTTGCCATTGAGCAAATTCCTGGAACAACAACTTCCGAATTGCCGGCAAGTGATCGTGTCGGGTGCAGAGCATTTCGGATTTGAAGAAAATCCCAAAGAGTATGTTGCCATGGCGGTCCAGTCACTTGCCGAACTTTCAGGAATTACTGTGTCCTCTGATCCGCAATCGCCCCAGGACTGGGTTAAAAGGCAGCAAACAATTTTCGGTGAAACACCCTAAATCGCCGATGAAACGACTAGATTTTAGGGCCGAATGAAAACGGGAATCCGCATTCGTTTTATCATGCGGAAGAGTCTCTTTGATGCTTTTTTTATTTCCGTTATTCGCCTGGAATGCAATGAAACAACAGGTCGCTCATTGCATCTGGGGTTCCACTCAAAAAAACCAAGCTTTGCCAATCACTCCGAAAAACATTATGCGGCAAACAGCGGATCTTATTAGAACAGTAAACGGGGACAGCTATCTGAGTATTTTCAAGTTGCAATAGTTGGAATTTGGATTTCGAGAAATTGATTGATTTTTGGGTTCTTTTTTGTGATGACTTGTAGGTATTTTCCGGCGTCGTAGGGCGTTCGGTCTTTCCAAACTCGGGCAACAGTAACGGGGACAGGTCCAGTTAATTGGAAGAATAAACGGAGGCGGGTCCAAATTATCGTTTTTTGGGGTGCCCGGGTTTGCGAAGAATAGGTTTCAATCCAAGTTTCCTGGCGGTTGATCGGCCCCATTGTGTATTTCCATTGTGTGATCCACGAACGACACGTTAACGCGAGGCCCCACGCTCCGATTCGCTGGCCGGTTTATTAACAAATTTGTTCCATGTTTTGGGGATGGGTAGCGGCCAAGCAGACAGGAGCTTGCGATGTTCTTTCGAACCATACTCCCGAATCCAAAGACTGCCGTAAGCCCAATCTTCAGCACGCTTTAACAAGTTCGCTCGGAGCGTATTGCGTTCGACGTAACGGTTGACTTGGCAGAAGTGCTCATCTGTTTCAACAGGGAACGGCTTGAAACCGCTTTGGTAGACATGGCCGTATCCGACCATGTTGTAGTTTTGTTGCCAGCGAATCACGTTGCCAGCGAGTCACGTTGCCAGCGAGTCACATGGGTAACGGTCGACTGTTGCATGAACCGCCTCAAATTGCCATCTTTTTCCGACCTTAAAAAAAATGCCAATGATTTGGCATTACGCAGTAACTCAAAATTGGCATCCGACTTTTTTCTAACGTATCAGCGTTGATACGCTCAAACGCCAAGTAGACTTGGTCGTTGAAAAACAATTGATTTCTTCCGACGCAGCGATTGAGACAGTGAAAAAACAATTCCACCGCGCGCGAGTCGTGCTGTTCTGGGCATTCGCAAACGCTAACCCATGTTGGTTCAATTATCAACAACTGGACCTGTCCCCGTTGCTTGCCCCACCCCGTTGCTTGCCCCACTTCGGTTACTCGCTACAGCACCAATCGAGCAAGACACCAGCCGCAGCCAATCCGAAAGCCCAAACCTGTTCGTTAGCCTGTTCCGACTGATATTGTTGTCCGCTCATTTTGCGAGTTCGGAAAACAGTCTTATTAGTTGATGAATTTCGGTACCGATTAACCTGAGTGACGTTGCCGTCTTGGCGATGGTAGGTTGTGGTTCCAGTCTTTTCTTCACAACCGGTAAAAGTGAAAGTTGCGGCAACGAGGGTCAAGATAAGAAAAAAGCGTTTCATCGTAAGGTTCCTTAATTATTAAAAAAATTCGTTTTTGCCCGAGTGGTTCTGTCTCGTGCCTTACACGAATACCTATCGCGGGGGCGTAACACGAGTACCGATGTCAGCTCATATAAATAGAATCCCAAAAGCCCGCATTCCCCCAAGACGAAGGAAGCGGGCCAGGCGTTGGATGCAACAGGTGCTCATTCGGCAAGGACATCCGGCAGCCAATGTTGATTCAGCTCGGGTTTCCTTCTCGGGTTTCCTTCTCGGGGAGACTCCCACGCGGCGATCTCTGCGTTGATGAACCGATCTTTCAGCTCATCCAAGGCGGGGCCCTTCTTGCCCAGTAATTGCTGCTCTCGTTCGGGGTCGCTTTCGATGCGGGCAGTCATCAGTGCTGCTTCCTCAATTTTGTCTTCCAGCGACAAATTCCGTGACTTTGGGTCGACGGTCACATCGAACATGCTCCTGCCATCCAAAACTTCCGTCACGGCTTGGTCGCGTATCTCCTTGCTTGGAAAACGGCAGTCAATCATGGTGCATCCTCCGGCGTCACAATACAGCTCGCCGTCTTCATCTTCTTCGATCACTCTGCCAATAGTGTCGCCTTCTCCGCCGCTTTCTCTTACAACCTCCTGAATCGCCCGCTCGATCTAGACGATCGTCTGCATTCTTTTCTCGGTATCCTCCTCGATTCTCAGCAGTTACTTCATTGTCATCGCGTCAGGATGGTAAGAACGCCACTCCAGCTGAAGGAATTTGGGTATAAAGCCAAGCATATAGGCCACGCAGAAGGTCGTATTGGCTCCAACGCTGCTGTAGTACACCCCGGAAACTGAGTCCGTCATCTCGAATTCGATTCCCCGAGTCCGGAGGACTTGGATTTCCGCAAGCCGTTCTGCATGTGTCATGGAATCGAATCTGGTCTGAAATTCTTCCTCATTAAAGTTCATGTGGCAGTAGGCACGCCTTTCCGCCAGTTCGCGAAACTCGGAGGAAGATGGCTCGGCTCTGACGCCCCAATTTCCCCACTGCGATAGAATCTCTTCGGTCGCGGCAGCCCGACTTTCTTGAGTGAAGAAGAGTCCGATTATCCAATCATCGTTTCCGAAGCCCTTTGGAAAACCAATATCACAATCGAACGGCTTTGAGCTCTCCGATTCTTCTTCTTTTTCATCCTCCTGGATGATGCCGTGGTTTTGCCGAATGGAGTTTGCGACGGAAGACAGGATTTTCTCCGCCTATCGCGTCACTTCACTATCGCACCCTTGTGAATCTAAGTGAGCCAGACGGCGAAAACGATTCGCGAGTTTTTTGGTCGAGCCGTATAATTAAAGTTGATTCGTAAAAATCCATTCAATGGGTTTCCAATATGCAGCAAGGTTGAAGTTTCACGGCAAGTCTATATCGATCGTGCAGACGTTCATCGCTTGTTTTTCTGCGGGGACGGATTCTCGATGGAGATGTTTGCTGGGGTTTTCGGGACTCTGTGGATTACGAACACGAAGTGAGATTGCTGCCTTGCATTGGGAGCATATCCATTGGGACGAAAACACCGTCTCGGTTCCAAAGTGTAAAACAGCAGAGCGGACAGTACCGATATTCGGCGACTTTCGCTCGTTGCTGGATGCTCATCATCAGATCTGCATTGCCCCTGATCCAATGGTCGTTCTGTCCGGTCCGATCTTTCCGAATTGCCCAAGTCAGACACAGCTGACGAACCGATTAAACCGAACAGCCTCAAAGTCAAAAATGCAACAATGGATGAACTTACAATCGTCTGCGGAGACTTGGTTAGTACGTCAAGGATTTGATCTGACAACCGTGACGGGATG
>CAJQQR010000261.1 GCA_905480545.1 uncultured Pirellulaceae bacterium | reverse complement strand
GGCCGCCCCTGCAGAAACATCCCGGAATTCATTTCCAGCATCGCTGGAGTGTGGTTGTTTGATTTCGAAAAGCAAGAGTAAATAAACGACATGTCATCGACGTGCTGGGCCGTGTGAGGGAAGACTTCCGACACCCATGCTCCGGACTGACCATGCTGCTTGAAATTAAAGGGTGATTTCAGAAGTTTACCGCTGGTCGTAAAGAACCCTGTTTTGGGGTCAGCGCCTTTTAGCGGGGTCCCGTCCCGTTTTTGAAGTTCCGGTTTGTAATCGAACGTATCCATTTGCGACGGACTGCCCGGCATGAAAAGCCAAATCACGGATTTTGCTTTGGGCGCAAAATGAGGTGGGCGAGTATGCGAAAGCGTAGGTGCCTCGGCAGCGCCAGCTTTCGAGAGGATTCCTTCGTCGTTGAGCAAACTGGTCATCGCCAGCGAGCCACATCCGAGTCCGGCATTTTTGAGAAACGCTCGACGCGAGCGAAAGTTGAATGGCAGCGTCATATTCTTTCCTAGCAACAGAGCTTGATAATTAGGGTTCGATCATTGGAGCAAATCGTCAATCAATAAAAATAAATTCATTCAGGCAAAACATCATCTGGCAATAATCCGTTACTGCCAATTCGAGCCCTTTATCACCGCCATAGGTTGCAGCTTGCGCGTTGATAAAGCCAATCATCTGCTGTTTTTCGCGTGCTGTCGGCGGTCTGGATAACGCTAACTCGTAAGACTGATTGACCACCTGCTCAATCGATTTTCCTGGCGCGGAGTGAACGCGATTCGCAAACTTCTCTGCCAGCTGACGAGCCAACGTCGAATTCATCATCGCGAGGGCTTGTGGAGGCACTGTGGTCACGTCCCGATGTCCGATGCTTTGGATGGCGTCCGGTGCGTCGAACAATTGCAAGATCGGAATCAAATTACTTCGTTTTACAGTCAGATAGATACTACGACGCGGGCTGGCTTGATCCAGCGAGCCCATACCAAACATCTTTTTGTCCAACGAACCGCTTACCGACAGCAAGGTATCGCGAATCACTTCAGCTTCAAGTCGCATCGCGCCTCGTCGCCACCAGAGTTTGTTGTCTGGGTCGGTTTTTGCCGCGATGGCGTTGTCGGCGCCCGATTGCCGATAGACCGAGCTGTTCATGATTAATTGATGGATCGGTTTTAGTTTCCAACCGCCACGAATCAGTTTTTCGGCAAGGAAATCCAGTAGATCGGGATGTGTGGGAGGGACTCCCTGTCGACCGAAATCACTGGGCGTCGCCACAATTCCGCGTCCCATGTGATGTTGCCACAGTCGGTTAACAATCACTCTCGCCAGCAGGTTTCCGGCTCCCTGTTTTTCATCGGTCAGCCAGTTTGTCAGTGCGACGCGCGGTGGTTGCTGGGATGGTGCCGGTTTCGGTTTTGTTGAATCGGAAGAGGCTATTGGATCGGGCACCAGCCACTTGTCCTGCGGCGTTTCCTGTCCAACAAGCACGCGGAGAAAGCCTGGTGAAGCGAGTCCTTGTTTCGAATTTGAGTTGCCTCGACGGAGAAAATACACTTTGCGAGTATTTGCGCCGAAATTGTATGTTGCACCATTCTTGCGAGCGGCGAACACTTTGGTGATGTTCGGTTTGGGTTGCTCCTTCAAGTGATCCTGTTCGGCCTGGTTCAATTTAGTCCAAGTCGGATCGCGGGGAGCAAACCATTTTAGCAACTCTTTCTTTTGTGGCTCGGTACGTTTATCAGCAGCTAGATCCAGGATGTCCTGAATGTTTTTGGGAATCGCCGGATTAGTACTGAAATAGAATCCTGACGGTCCGGAGGCATTGACGATTTTGACAAGCAGGTCGTTACTGCCCGCTTTCAATTGGAGTGTAACTTTGTCTTGATCTGCTGCAGCGCCGCCTGTAACCTCTCTCGCCAGTACGGACTTGCCGTTGAGGAAAACTTTGATCGCGTCATCACGCCCCAGCGAAATTTCCAACGGGCGATCCTCCGTTACTTCAATCGTGCGATGAAGATAATTGGCGCTGTTCGTTCCCGACAGCGTGTTGTGGACTTGGCCATCATGCCAATCCGGCTGTGGAGTCCATTTCAACTTGTTGTAGGATTTCGCAAGATCAATCTCCGTCTCCGGAGCAAACGCTTTGTCAAATGCTTGCTTGAAATCCGGTGCTGCGAATGGACCGATCACATGCCAGCTGCCCAATTTTTCTGAGGGAGGTGGATCGGATTTTTCTTTCAGCCAAATCTCCAGTAGATGCGGAAGTTTGTCTTTCTCGAAATTGGTGCGGGCATCGACGAAAGGTTTATGAGCCGCGTCAAACTTGTCTTTGGCTGCTTTGGTTCCCGCTGGATCAGGATCATGGTTGAAATCCTGAAACCCCGTTTCCGCGAAACAGGCCGTGAACCGGTAGTAATCGGATACGGGCAATGGATCAAACTTGTGGTCATGGCATCGTGCGCAACCGATGGTTAATCCCAGCATTGAAGTGCCAATGGTTCCGACAACGTCGTCAAGTTGCTCGTAGCGACTTCGCTCTCGCTCTTTTTCAGTTTGCTGTGACGTGAACGGACCGGCTGCAAGAAAGCCGGTGGCTGCTTCAGCCATGTAATTGTTCGGTTTAATCTGGTCTCCTGCAATCTGCAGAGCAACGAAACGATCGTACGGCATATCTTCATTGAACGCCTTGATTACGAAATCGCGATAGTGATACGCCGCTGGCCGATCCTGATCAAACGCATAACCGTTGCTCTCGGCGAACCTCGCCAAATCAAGCCAGTGCCGCGCCCAACGTTCACCATAATGATCACCGGCAAGCAGTCGTTCGATCATGCGCTCGTAAGCATTGGGGGAAGAATCATCGACGAACGCTTTTACTTCGGTAGGTTCCGGGGGCAATCCCCATAAGTCGAAGTGCGCTCGACGAATCAGCGTGCGGCGACTTGCATCTTCATTCGGCGAAAGACCTTTGGCTTCTAAAGAAGCGAGGATAAATCGATCAACGTCTGAGCGAACCCATGCTTCGTTTTTTACTTTGGGCAGAGTAGCGGTCTTGAGTTGTTGGAATGACCAAAAGTTTCGACCTGCTTCGATATCAATTTTTGGTTTTGCCAATTCAACCGCATCACCATCCCGCGGATCAGGTGCCCCCATGCCGACCCACTTCACAAAATCAGCGATGACTTCGTCCTTCAGTTTTGTGTCGGGTGGCATCTCGATTGACTCGTGTCGAATAGCGGCGATCAATAAGCTTGCCTTCACGTCTCCAGGAACAATAGCCGGTCCGGTTTCGCCCCCTTTTCGCAATGCCTCACGTTTGTCCAGCAGTAAATCGCCTTCTAATTTGTCGTTTTTGATCGCGTCTTCTGAATGACAACTGTAGCATCGCTCGACCAGCACCGGACGAATCTTTGTTTCAAAGAACGCGATGCCTTCGGGGCTGGGCTTCTGTTTTTGGCCCTGTTCCGCTTTGGATTGATCGACCGCCGATTCCTGCGAAAATGCGGCTGTTTGAAGCATTAAAGCCCATAACGTTGACGCAAGCAAAATGCGATTCATGGCCTTGGATTTGTAAGGAAGGAGTTGATGAGATGGGACCCGTATTATAGCCAAAACTGCAGATGTCCGGACAGACGATTGGCAGGTCTGGATGAATTTTCCAGGGATGAACGGCGAGGCAGATGAATTCAACAGCAGTCAATCACCTTCCGGCAGGAAGGATGATGATGGCGTCCTCCTCGAAAACCGCATTGCCTGCTTTGCCATTGATCCGATACTGGATCTTTAATTGTTTGACGCTGCCTGGAAACGGATCACCACCGAAGCTGGCATTGTAACCTGCCGCTGGCAGTGTGATCAGAGGCAAATCACCAGCTTGTTTCTGGAGCACCGCGGTCACGTCCTTTTGGGTGGCACCGAATCCATATTGCGCCTTAACGATTTCCAGTTTGATTTTCTCGAAGCCCGCGGTTTCGAGTAATTTTGCAATGTTTCCCCGTTGTCTTCCCAGCTTTTGAGCGATGAAGAGTGTGGCTTGCGTGGCTTCATCCTTCAGTTTGGAATTGTCCATCGTTTTGATAGCAAGTTTAAGCCCATCAGTGCTCGGATGGAGTTTGAGCACGTCCAGTACCAATTTTTGTTCGTTGGGTCTTCGAGCAGCGTTGAGAGCGGACCGACACATCTCGGCACGCTGTTGATTCGTCATGGAAAACTTCCGGGCGATGCCAATGTATCCCCGCAGCGCACGGATTTTGAATTTGTCCTCCGAGGCAGTCTTCGCCAGATCCAACATCACCGGTGCTGCGTCCACGCTGTTCCATTTGCCCAGCAAGCGACTTGCGGTGTCCTGCAGTCGTGGATCTTTGCTCTTGGCGGCCTTGCCAATTGTTGCAAGCGCCTTATCGCCTCCAACTTCGCTAAGAAGTTCCAACAGGTTGCTTTTGAACGCCGCCGGCAACCGATTCAAAGCATTGGCAAGTTTCGTGGCACACGCTTCACGATCTGACATTCGAATGCTGGCCACTTTAAGGGCCTGCAGAGCGGCTGCGGAATCCTCGGGATGTTTGGGTTCAATTACCTGCGAGATTAGCAGAGAGAGATTCTTCAAATTGACCGTTTTCCCTAACGCGCCTAACGCGGCCGTGCGTACATTCTTGTCGGAGTTCTTGAGGGCAGTGATAAGTTCATCCGTTGCCTCGATTTGTCGTTGGCCGACGATTTCGATGAGTAGCGGATAACTTTTTTCATTCGCACTGGGGAGGAGCGACGCAAA
Source organism: uncultured Pirellulaceae bacterium (assembly GCA_905480545.1). Lineage (GTDB taxonomy): Bacteria > Planctomycetota > Planctomycetia > Pirellulales > Pirellulaceae > JABAAE01. The sequence continues at coordinate 7,978 of CAJQQR010000261.1, read as the reverse complement.
TTGTGCGTCGACTTTCTCACCCGGGATACTGACCAGGGTTGATCTGGCGGCCTTGGCGAGATCCATGTTTTCGCCAATCGCAATCGCCAGAAGCGAGGCCAGGCACGATTCGTCTCCCACGCGAGCTAACGCATCAATCGCTGACATTCGAACAGCGTCGGGGCCAGCTTGGGCGGCCTTAAGCACGACAGACAAATCCACGGTGTCAGCACGGTCGGCCATGGCTTGTATGATCAACGCGGCTCGGGCGGACGTTGCTTTATCCAATTCGGCCGACAAAGCTTTATCGACTTGGCTGCCAGGAAACTCCCGCACCGTACCCAACGCGAGCTGGAACATTTTTTTATCTGGCGAGCGGAATTGTTCCATCAAAAGAGGAATTCCTTTTTCATTCCTCGCGAGAATGGCACCTCGTGTAGCTTCTATGATTCTCTGTTTGGGAACATCCGCTTTTCGGATTTCATCGTACAAGGCGACGGCTTCGGCCGATTTGCCATTGGCATGCAAACGTTCCGCAACTAGCACACAACCCTCGGCAACCGCTGAACGCACTTTGTCTGGTGCGACTGCCAATGCTTCTCGAAGTGATCGTTTAGCTGCATCGTTACCGATGCGCCCCAATGCAACAGCAGCGGCTGACGCAACCTCGGTATCTTTGTCCTGCAATCGCGTTGTCAATAGTTGGACTGACTTCGCGTCGCGACGGACACCAATTGAATTGATCATTCCGATCAATAGTCTTCCCTCAAGTGACTTGGTAGCGTTCCGCAATGCGTCGTCGGATTCGATTCCTGGAATTGCTTCGATCGCGATCCTTGACCAGGAGGACAATTGCTCATCAGGGAGGAGTTTCGCCAATTCGGCAACTGCCGCACTTGAACCGTGGATGGCGAGCTGTTTGCAAGAGATTGCTTTTTCTGCTGCTGTCGCGTCTGAACGGAGGACAGCGATCAGTTCTTTTTCCTTTTCCGTTGACTTACTCGAATTGTCTTGGGCCGAAACGGAGCCGACGACAGCGAAAACCAGAGCTGCGAGACAAACGACATTGCATGTGAATTTATGTGAAATGTTCATGAGATCGAATTAGGGCTTGGAGAAACGATTGAATTGGATTGAGGCATGGAAACGGCGAACGATTACAGTCTCCACGGTTCGCGCAGCGCCTCGGATCGCAAGCGATTTGCCTGTTCGTCGTCAATGAACTCATGTTTCTTGTTGTCGTATTTCACTTGCCGTCCCAAGTGGAGAGCGATGTTCGCAGCGTGGCAAGCAATGTGCGCGTTGCAAGCTGCATCCGCATTCCCCTTGGGTTGCTTGCGAGATTTTACGCAGTCCAGAAAGTCACGAACGTGATAGGTCGCAGGATAGCCGCCAATTTCATCGACCGTTCTTCCAGCAAGCAACGCATTTGAACTCAATACCAATTTGCCACTGTCGCCTGCTTCGACCCAGCCGTTCTCACCTTCAAATCGGACGGGACAGGAGCCCAGTGGAATCCACCCCTTCTCGCGGAAGATTAGCTCCGTACCGTTTTCATAGCGAGCGACCAACTCGCCGTCTTTGGGCGCGTTGTATTCGACTGGCGGCAAGCAATCGTCGACCGCCCATTGGCAGAGGTCGACGCAATGCGATCCCCATTCCAGCACGCCACCGCCGACGAGGCCGCCTCCTTTTTCGAAGTTGAAACCGTCAAGTAATTTTTTGTTGAACGGACGCCATGCAGCTGGGCCGAGGTACATGTCCCAGTCAACGACTTCTTTTTCTGGCTGCGGTTCTGAAGGCAGCCATCCGCTCATCATCGCTTGCATTCCCGCGGGGTGAGCAAAGACCTTTTGGAGTTTGCCTAGTTTTCCAGTTCTTGCCAGTTCACAAGCAAACGCAAAATGCGGCAGGTTGCGTCGCTGGGTACCTGCCTGGAACACGCGTCCGGTGCGCCGCATTGTTTCGGAGAGAACCAGGCTTTGTGAAATATTCTTGGTGACCGGTTTCTCGCAATACATATCCTTGCCCGCTTTGGCGGCTGTCATCGCAGCGGTTGCGTGCCAGTTTGGTCCGGTTGCAATCAGCACTGCGTCGATGTCATCACGGTCAAGTAATTCCCGAAAGTCACGATAGGTGTCGCAATTCTGATTGCCATATTTTTTGTCAGCGATCTTCTTGACAGCGACGCGGCGTCTTTCCTTAACGTCACAAACCGCTACGAACTGCACATCGGGTTGTTGCAAAAAGCAGCCGAGATCATAGGTGCCCCGATTTCCAATGCCGATGCCTCCAACCACAATCCGCTCGCTGGGAGCGACCGCACCGTTTAGACCAAGTGCCGATCCGGGGATAATGGTTGGCGCAAACAACGCGGCACCAGTTGCCGAAATCGTATTCTTCAAAAAGCGACGCCTGGGAACTTGATTTGCTTTTGCCTTTTTCGACATGTTTACTCTCCTGGTCGTAATGATTCCATGACTGCTGATGAAAGATCCGTGCTGCAATTGCAATCGCTGGTCATCAGACAACATACCCATCCGACACAACCATTACCACTCTTTATCAGGGGGCGTTTCGCAATTGCGAGATTTGCCCGCGTATTTTTCATCGTCAGCCAGCTGTTGGCGTCGGTTGCAACGATATTCGCTTGATCAAGGAGTTGGGCGAAACCCGAACTCCTTATCGGGAAATCAAACGACTCACGTACAACAAAGCGGCCGACAGTAATCCTGTGCAAGGCCGCTCCTCCCGATGTAGTGTTGGACTGATTTGCCATCACAGACATGGTCGCAAACGGCACTTGACTCGGGGTGGCAGAACGATCAACCGGTACAGAAAAAGATAGAACGTTGAAAGAACTATCGTTTCGCTGCATCGCTTCCGTCGAATCGTTATTCGATACGAGTGCCAGCACACGCTCTTCGGCAGTTTGAATGGATCCTTTTGCCTCGTTACTGAACTCGTACAGGTTTTGAAGCCGGTTTTATTTTTACCGACTCCAATTGCCTATTGCGTCACTTGAGAAGTTCAGTGGGTTATTGCACGATTTCGCGGATGCGGATATTGCGAAACTTGATGTTATTGGGTTGCCCATGGTCTTGAAAACCAATGTAGCCTTCCAAGGGGCGATCCTTCATCGGTGTCTGATCCAAATGACCTTGAACAATGGCTTCGCCGTTCAGTTCGACTTGGATTTGAGTGCCGATGCAGGTGACAACCATTCGATTCCAAACGTTCGGCGGTTGCGACATGTTCCTAGAAGCTGCCAGTTTTGTGCCAACAATTCCGCCATGATCGTGTGAGGTCAATGCGTTTTTCTTCTTCGATGAATCAAGGATTTGAGCCTCAATACCTTTGCTGACCGGATCGTTGCGATCTCCGACGCGAAAGTAAACTCCGCTGTTACCGCCAGGAGGGTACGCATATTCAACTTCCAATACAAAGTCTTTGTATTTTTTTTCTGACCAAAGATATGAATCCCATCGCGACCAGCCTTTTTCTCCGTCGCGTGGTTGAATCAGCAACGCACCATCTTTTTGAACGATCCAGTTTCCTTTCGTTTTCCATCCCGTCAAATCTTTACCGTTGTACAATGATTTGAATTTGGAAAGGTCACGAAGCTTTACATTACGCCAGCGAACTTCGTATGGGCCCTGTCCTCGTCCGATTCCGTGCACTTGCAAACCGATAAACCCCTTGGGGTGCGATTTGAAACGCTCATCGTGCTTTAAATCCGAGATTTGCTTTCCGTTAATCCAGGTTTCAATATGGTTATCAAATGCAACGACATGATATGAATTCCACTCCCCATCTTTAAAGTTGTCATGTGGTTTGCGGTCAGAATCAGGCGTCATCCAACCACCAGCGGCTTCACCGTAAACGTATCCAGCCATCTTGTCGGTGGAGATTTCGACTTGAGGTCCATTTACTCTCCCATCTGGTTTGCCGTCGGCTGTTTGCGAGCGAATCTGCACGCCTGAATTCAATTGGCTATCGACTTTGACATCGAACTTAAGCTCGAAATTTCCGTACAGTTTATCCGTGCACAAGAACGAGTTTGGGCTGCCTTCAGAAGTTTTACCAACGATCGAATCCCCTTCGACTCGATAGGTTGCGGTGCCATTTCGCTGAGTCCATCCGTCAAGATTCTTTCCATTGAACAAATCGATGAATCCGACGTGATCTTGCGCAATCGACGTCGAAGCAAATAGAAGCAAGAAACTTGAAATTACGAATCTGATTTTCATTAGAAAGGCCTCTCTGATGGGGTTGGATTTGGATGGAGCGAGTGTTGCTTTTGCGGCGTGCGAGCACTTATGCAATGATAACGAACCGTACTGGCCGTAAGCAGAAGCATGCGAGAACATTAAACCGGAGTCGGAGCTTCGTTTGATTATTCTACCGTAAGCAATTGTTTAAATGTGGTGTTCGGACTGAAAGTCTTCTTCTCATTGGATTGCTTAATCCGTTCACACCGTTTGCCACCTAACCCTATGAGCAGTAGCCCATCCGAATTTGGTTTACGTTTCTGTCGCAATTCGTCATTCGCAAAACAGGTCGCTTCCTAGCCGACGCCCACGAATTGTTTGCCAGTTCGTGTGTTGGAGTGAATGCGTTGCCGAGCATCAGGTAATGTCAGCTAACGTTTCAAAAGAAGTTTTTTAACGAATTCCTTAGGACGTTTTGCATCAATTGTTATTTTTCAGCTGTCGTTCCAGAAATTTACGTAACTCTTTTGTGGCGGTATCGTTCGGCTTCCCCAGGTCTTCGTTCAATTGGTTATGGGTGGTGTCGCGGCCTCCGAAGACTTGGACAGGGATCTCAGCCTGTTTGAGAACTTCTCCCAGTCGACGTGCTTGTGCCGATGTGTCGGGGTGACCAGCGACGTGCAGAATCAAGAACGGTGGTATGTCTTTATTGTTGGCAACATGCGTGACTGCCGAAAAATCAACGTGTTTTTTCGGGTCATTCCCGAATTTTTGGCGATGGCCAAAGGTGGGAAGGGGCTTTCCGTAAACCATCTGTCGAAATTCGGCGGTCATGATGATCTTTGGCAGATCGTAGGTGTCTCCATCAACCGGTACGCAGCCTTTCAAGACGTTAAATGGGACACCTTCCGCTTTTAAGTATCGATCATCCGTACAGAGCAAAGCGGCCAACTGTGCTCCCGCCGAATGCCCCATCACCAAAACGCGGCTCGGGTCACCACCATGTTTAGCAACGTTCTTGTGAACCCAGCCAAGTGACTTGGCAACATCTCGAACCAATGTATCCATTTTCACATGCGGCAAAAGGCGATAGTTCGTCGAAACGAAGACTAAGCCCCGTTCGTTAAACCATTTTGGTTTGATCTGAACGTCGGATTTGTCGCCAACCTGCCATCCACCACCGTGTATCCAAAAAACGACGGGCAGATTCTCAGCGTTTTTCGGAGCGTAGATATCTAAAACTTGGCGTTCATGTGCGTTCCCATAGGGGATGTTTAGCTTTGAGTTTTGCGCATTGGCAGGATTGATTGGAACCATGGAGAAAAGTAGCAGGAGCACCAGTTTGGTTTTCATGAATTGATCCAGGTTTGTTGGGGTTTCAAACTTGTTTGTTTAGACCGTCGTTCGTTTACGTGAGATCGAGCGTTTGACCGCACAGTCGGTGGCAATCAGCACGAAAGCGTCGGGCCACACCTGTTTTTTAGCCTTGTGTATCAATTATAGACCAGGTTGGGTTTGTGTGGTCGCGTGGCCAAGAGGTAAACCAGGTGTGCTCCAAACCCAATCTATTGGCGACGAAATCAGATTTCGATAAGGCAATGTTGGCTCAGAAAGACAATAATGAGCTTTGATTAGAAATTCAATCCTTCCGTTTTTTCTTACCGAGTTAAACACACAATGAATCGGATAACGCTAATCGCGATCTTGGTCGTTCTCTTTGTGTTGGATCTCACCGCTAGGGGGGTGAATGCCCAAGTTGCAGTGCGCGAGAATGTTTCTTCCTTTTTAAGCGAACATTGCATCGATTGTCATTCAGGCGACAGTCCTGAAGGAAGCCTCAACCTGCTAACGTTTTCCGACGATCTGGCAGATGCGGAAGTCCGGCGTCGTTGGGTTTATCTTTACGATCGTGTCGCCCAGGGAGAAATGCCTCCGAAGCCGGAGGATCGACCTGACGCTGACGCCAATTCGCAGTTTTTGAAAACGCTTGGAGAGTTACTGACGGGTGCGGATCTCGTCAAACGCGAAGTCATCCTTCGACGGCTGAATCGTAACGAATATGAGAATACCGTTGGTGACTTGTTTGGAATTCATGTTGATCTCAAACGATTGCTGCCGGAGGATTCCACCGAACAGGGATTCGATACGACCGGCTCGAACTTATCCGTTTCTGCCGAGCAAATGGTGTTGTATCTTGATGCCGCTGATCTTGTGCTCGATCATGTTTTTGGACCGTCGCAGAAGCCACAGACCATTCGCAAAACAGTGAATTTCACAACGCTTGGACGTGGTTACGACGATTCGGAACGAACCCTTTCGGATGGAATCGTTTTATTCAGTGGTGCAAAATTCCTGCCATTGTATGGTGTTCCCTTGCCCGGGACGGGATCGTACCGTGTTCGCATGAAAGTCCGCGCGGAGCAGGCCCAAGCCCCGGTGGTGATGCATGTCATGGGCGGAAACACGGGCGCGATTGCACCGCATACCGTTGGATTCTTTGATGTACCGCCCGGCCGTGTCACAACCGTTGAATTTACTGACCGAAGTCCGGAGCGTGGAGACTGTTTTTCGTTTGGGCTGGTCGGCGGTTTTCCGTGGTGGAAAGTCGAAGAAAAAGACTACAAGGGTGCTGGGCTGTTTATCGGCGATATTGAGATCGAAGGTCCAATCGAGCCCTGGCCGCCAACAAGTCGTGTCAATCTGTTAGGGGGACTGGATCCCGCAAAGGGAACGCTCGCTGACATTCGTTCCATCGTATCACAACAAATGACCCTCGCCTTTCGACGCGCCGTCGACCCAAAGGACGTAGAGCCGTACGTTGCTCTCGCCAGTCAATCGCTAGACAGCGGACAATCTTTTGAAAAAGCACTTCGTCGCAGCCTCAAAGGTGTTCTTTGTTCGCCCGAATTTTTGTATCTGGAGGAACGACTCGACGATCGTCGTTCGATTCAAAAGACCACAGCCGGTAACGCTGCAGAGCTGTCAGAGTCTAAAGGTGAAGTCAATGACTTTGCGATCGCTTCCCGCCTGTCCTATTTTTTATGGAGTTCGTTGCCAGATAGAGAGCTGTTCGATTTGGCTAAAGGAAACCAATTGCGAGATCCAAACGTGCTCCGCGCCCAAGTCGAACGTATGATTGCCGATCCAAAATCACAGCGATTTGTCGAGAGTTTCACAGGCCAATGGCTACGGTTGTACGATATTGACTTCACCGTACCTGATCGCAATCTTTATCCCGAATACAATCAACTGCTGCGAGAGTCAATGCTTGGGGAGACCCATGCATTTTTTCGTGAGATTCTTGAACGTGACCTGAACGTTAATAACTTTATCGATTCAAAATTCGTGATGATCAACGAACCATTGGCTCGTTTCTACGCAATTGATGATGTTCAAGGGCTGGAGGTACGCCGAGTCGAGTTGCCCCGCGATCATGTACGAGGCGGCGTATTGACCCAAGCAAGCGTTCTAAAGGTTTCCGCCGACGGAACTCGAACGTCACCCGTTCTACGCGGGGCCTGGGTTTTGAAGCACTTGTATGGAACTCCCTCTCCGCCGCCACCATCAACGATCTCGGCGATTGAACAAGACATTCGAGGTGCAACAACGATACGAGAACTGCTTGCCAAACATCGCGAGCACGAAAGCTGTAATCGGTGCCACCAAAATATCGATCCGCCCGGATTTGCATTGGAGAGTTTTGACGTGATCGGTGCCCAACGCGATTGGTATCGAACTCGAGGTAGCGGCAAGTACGTTACAGTGCCGCGACACCCACAAGCTCCCAA
>CAJQQR010000260.1 GCA_905480545.1 uncultured Pirellulaceae bacterium | reverse complement strand
GGAAGTGTTGCTTTCAACCTACGAAGCGGCGAAGTGCCCGGAGCAGTTGCGTGAATCGGTCGTTTCTGCCTTGGTAGCAGGCGTCAGCACTCGAAACGTCGCCAAGACCCAAGATGCGAATACACCGGGATTCAGCAAGTCCAATGTTTCTCGACATTGGAAAGCAGTGGGACATCAGTTTGTCGACCAGCTTCGTGGTCACGATCTTTCCGAAAAAGACTGGGCCATCCTGATGTTGGATGGGATTCATTTGAGTCAAGATCAGACCGCGATCGTCGCCCTCGGCATCACTACCGAGGGCCACAAACACGTTTTGGATTTCGAATTGGGAAGTGCCGAAAACGCTGAAGTTTGTCGGGGTTTGATGCGTCGGTTGGTGTCGCGAGGCTTCGATTGTGAGAGACGCTTGTTCGCGGTACTCGATGGCAGCAAAGCACTCCGTACGGTGCTGTTAGAGTTTTTCAATGATGCTGTGATTCAGCGTTGCTTGGTCCACAAGGAACGAAATATCCGAGCGAAATTATCCAAACGTCATTGGGGTGAGTTGGCTCGCCTCTTCAAGCGACTTCGCACCATTCAAGGCAAAGAAGACGCCCAGGACGTTGTGAATGAATTAGTCGAATTCCTGAGACCCTTGAACGCCGAAGCTCTAAAGAGTCTTGAGGAAGCAGGAGACGATTTGATTGCTTTACAGATTCTTGATGTCCCCAACACGCTCCATCGAAACCTGCTCAGCACCAATGCGATTGAAAACTCATTTCGAAACACGCGGGGGAAACTGGGACGGGTGACTCGGTTTCGTGCGGAAACCGATCAAGCAACTCGTTGGTTGGCTTATGCCCTGACGGAGGTCGGGAAAGGTCTCCGGCGAATCAGTGGGTACGCCGATCTTCCCAAACTAATCAATGCCCTCAAAAAAACAAAAAACTCGCAGCCAAAAAAATCCCCTCCGGGATTACCGGTGGGAGAATCAAACGGAGAGGAACGCATTTAATACCGTTGCTGGCGGCTTAACGCGAGCTTGAGAATGGGCTCGCTTGCCGCGTAAATCAAATGACACTAACCTTGTTTTTTTCGAGACTCAAAACTGACTTTTAACAACAAAAAGGACATCCCCTGACTGGAGCGAGAGGAAAAGTACAACCTTTCGAATCAGATGATGTCGATGTGGTTCCAGCGACTTTAAACTTTTTGCTAAAGGTCTTTTCCCAGCGAGTTTAACGCGCCAAATTTGGGCAACCATACATCCACTGGTCCCTATTCTCCAAAAGCAACGGATGGCAATTAAAAATGAGCAAGTTCGATCCAGACATCGAGATGCCAAATGAATCGAGGCGTTACGATAGCTTCAGGTTGAAAAAGCGAATAAACCTGCCGTTTACATCAGCTTGGTAAACAACTTTTGAGCAATGCTGCCTTGTCGATCTGGCCGGGCAGACGCCTCAAAATATCCGGATGCAGAAAAACTCGAATGCGTTTTACCAGCGAATCAAACCGCTGAGAATTCATCGCTTTGACAATGGGTGAAACCAACTCCAAAGGACGACTTTTGTTGGATGCTGCCGAAAAAACATCAACCTCAAATTGGCTTTCATGTGACTTCGGCGGAGCATCCACTATGACTTGATAAGGAGCAACACGAAAACCTACAGCCCGACTTATCGCTTCGGACAAACGATCCGCACAGGATACTAACAATGAATAGTCTTTATGGGCGAGAGCATTATACAACTCGGGTTGGTCCAGAAAACTTACCTCGAAGAACCGCTTGTATAAATCACGTGATGGCCCAAACAATCCGTTAGCCAAATCACCTACCGAATGCTTTTGCGCCTCCAACTTCAATCGATCAATAAATTCAGATTCGTGCATGCGAAAAAGCGAATCTAAATCAATGCTCTTGTAAATTAAATAGAAGAGTCGCTGAAGCATCGTTGTTGCGCTTCTAACCGCATGATGCCAGTACACCTCGCTGAACATCACATACCTTGAAAACACCATCATTTCCGCGGCCGTCTTTCCCTTTTGCGTGATCGCGACCCGATTCCCCGATTGGTTGATACAGAGACTTCCAATCAGCCGCTGTTGATCAAAATTCTTTCCATAGGGTACGCCAGCATGCAAAGAGTCTCGCTGCAAATAATCTAGCTTGTCGACATCGATTGGCCCCGAGAGCAAACTCTTGAGCAACTCGCCCGATTTTGAACGAGCCTTTCCCGACAGCATCGTGACAATATCACGTGGATTGATGCCCCATTCATCCCGTAGCGTATTAGCAACTTCACCCTCTAAAAGGAAACTGTTTGCGAAAAGCTCATGCTCCGGAACCCCGGGTAGTTCAAGGTCTTCGATAGGGTGGCAAAACGGCCAATGCCCTAAATCGTGCAACAGCGATGCAACGATAAAGACTTCAACATCTTCGACAGTTACCAATTCATGAAATCGAGGAAACTTGGAGAGCTGCCGAACATACAACAACGCAGTCCGGTAAACGCCAAGTGAATGCTCGAATCGTGTATGGTTGGCCGCTGGATAAACAAGTGAAACGAGTCCCAGCTGACTAATTCGTGCAAGCCGCCTGAATTCGGGCGTATCAATCAACTTGCGAATGCGAGGCGTAATTGGAACATCAATTTCATCTGGAATTCGGATCACCGAATCCAATGATCCCAGACATTTGATTTCCGGTATCTCCTCGATAGACGACATTGCTTGAATTCCGGTATTGGTTAAGTTGCTGCCGCCGCTGCTTCAAGCGGGAGCGATCCGGCATTAATGATCACTCTCATTAAAACGCAAACACCAAAGTACAAGGCAAACAGCATCAGCCCGTTGAGATACTCCATTTCAAACGACGCCATCCCAGCCGCACCTCCAACGGCAAACATGACCGCCACCGCAATGACAAGTGGAACTGTTTCATAGTTGCCTTGCCATGCATATGCAGTTCCAATCGGAGCCAACCACACTAAAGCAAATATGGCTCCACATGCAAAGACGCGAATCCAAAGCTCCTGCCCTTGGTACATCGCGATTTCTTCTTCTTTAAGAAAGTAATAACCGGCGAACGCCATCGGAGGCCCGATCGCGATCGCCCCTAAGATCAGCGGCCAAAAAGGAAAATCCTTGACAGGGTCCTCAATGTCGGCACCGACTGCCGATCGAATAATAAAAGCCGTTGCAAAGTAAACGACGACCAAACCAATAATGGCCACAATCTGCATCGTCGAAATAGAAGCATCTTTGCGGAAAACAGGCTTCAGTACACTCCGGCCTTTCGAATCGACTGGCACATCTGTATCCGCCGCATGGATCTTCACCCCTTCCTTCTTCGGATCCGGAATTGTGATCTCTTTTTTACACGCGGGGCAAGGCCCTTTTTTGCCCGCGAATTGCTCGCTGACTTGAAACTTCTTCAAACACTTCGGATTTGGGCAAGTTACGCGTATCGGCATGATGGTGATGAATGTCGAGCAATTGAGTTTCGTGTGCTGTTTCTATCGAACCGATCAGTTTCGCATAGTTCTCGCTTTCGTCAAGAATATGGATACAACTGCTTGGATTCAATTCGCACGAAGCATGGCCAATTGGATTGCTCATCCTTGGCTTTGACTTAGCGGTTTCCCGCGTTAACCACCGCTAAACTTCAAAAAAACAAAACTGCCGCCCATTCGGACGAAGATGCCTGCTGAAATGTTTAGACCGAACGAGGCAGAAATGACGACGAAACAGCTAAAACGAGAAGGCCAAAAATTTCTGGCGAACAGGGAACCTTTTCAAGTCGACGCCTCATTCTTCCTCAGACAAATCGTCTTCGTTTAACAGCCTAAATCCCTTAAGCGTCAACGTATCGTTCGCCATATCGAGATCGTCCACCATCAGTGCGACGGCATTTTTTCCGTTGGGATGCACCATCAACGGAATCGCCTGAATAATATTGACCTCAGCCTGAAGCAATGCCTTGCAGACGCTAAGAAGCGGTTGAGACGTGTCAGGGAGCTGAATTCCAATCAGGTCGCTTTCAATCATCGCCAAACCGGCACGCTCAAAGATTTCGCGACCACGCTCAGGATCGCTTAGTAAAAAACGAACGATACAACATTCGGTCGCGTCATTGATATTAATGGCAACGATCTTGATTCCACTTCCTTCAAATCGGCGGATAATGTTCAGAAGCTGTCCCACCCGATTTTCCATAAAAACCGTGAACTGCCGGATCGTAGGATAATCGCGTCCACGGATCGTGTCATATTCGGTCCCTGAACCCATTCCACCACTATCGGTTGCGCCACTCATTCTGTATTTTGACCCGCGGTTGGGAGTTTAATGACAGCGATTTCCCAAACCCTGTTTGAAATTCACGTTGTCTTTGACAAATTGACGGGACTTTAGGAGAAATAATGGCGATGGTCAATCCGAAACCGATGTCAGTCTTTGAAAAGAAAGTTGACATCCGTGTTCGCTATCAAGAGACCGACGGGCAACGACGATTACACCACTCGAATTACCTTAATTATTTCGAAATCGGTCGAGTTGAACTGCTACGCGAAAACGGTATCTCCTACAAGGAACTTGAAGACAGCGGCTGCATTCTAGTCGTCGCAGAAATGCAGTGCCAATACGTTCTACCGGCCGACTATGACGATCTTTTAACGCTGACAACCAAGGTCACCAGGTCAAAAGGAGTTCGCATCTACCATGATTACTTGCTGGAAAAAGGCGACAACCTGATCGCAAAAGGATCCTCAATCATCGCTTCGGTCAATTCAGAAGGCAAAGTCAAACCGCTTCCGAATTGGTTGTTAATGAATCCGAAGTGATAACCGCCGGAGAACAGTAAAATATTCAGGTCGCGTCCCGGAGCCGCTGATCAGCACCATGACTTCTTAAGCCCCAATATTATCAGTCTTAGCGGTCGCGGTCCGATTCTCGAGCACGCTCCAGTTGTGGTTTCTCTGAACGAATCGGACCTTTTCTAAATTGAAAAAATTCATCGAAAGACAACGATTCATTTCTATTTTTATCAGCTGAGCGAAAGACTGACTGCTCGCGATTTCGACGCTCATCCGTTATCTTCCCTTCACGCATCGCAAGCCACTCCGAGAACGAGACCTTAGAATCTTTATTCTTATCATAGGCTTGAAATACACGTTTGGTTTTCTTTTCGTCAGCTTCTTCCAAACGGGGATTTGAAGGACGAGGACGATCAGTAACGCGAGGACGATCTTTAACGCGAGGACGATCTGATTCCCTCGTTCGATCGCCGTCTCGCAAAGGAGCATCTTCCTTTGGTCGATCTCCGCGAGAA
>CAJQQR010000259.1 GCA_905480545.1 uncultured Pirellulaceae bacterium | reverse complement strand
TTTTGCTTGCTGGTCACCGTTGGGCGTCTTGATGGCGAGTTTTTTCACCATCAGATCGTTCAGTTGTTTTTCGCCGTTTTGGTTCGTAAAAGCAGATGCAAACGCGGCACGGTCCAATGACGGCAAGCTAATGTTTTCTCGAACCGCCATTTCCAAGACTAACCCGTCTCGCTTCCTGTCCTCAGGGACTAACGCAAGACCGGCCCGAATGGCGGTTAGAGGCGAATCCATGATCATCGATTCACCCTCGAATTTGATATCGCCTGAAATTGCAGGGGTAATACCAAATAGTGTTGTGAGTAATTCGGTTCGTCCAGCACCGACTAACCCAGCAAGTCCTACAATTTCGCCACGCGCGATATTGAATGAGAGTTCTTCTTTGGGATGGGCTGGCGTAACGAGTTCATTAACTTCCAAGATATTTTGATTTGCTTCAAAATTCCGCGGTTGAAAGAGTTCATTGATTTCGCGACCAACCATTAATCGAACCATCGCATCATGCTCGATTTCGTCTTTTGATAATGCTCCGGCGTTTTCACCATCGCGAAAGACCTCAACTCGATCGGCGAGGTCCTTAACTTCACCGAGCCGATGCGAAATATAAATAATACTGACGCCGGTATCACTAAGTCGGCGAATGATTTGATAGAGATTCTCGGTTTCCTGTTGTGACAAACTGCTTGTGGGCTCGTCCATTATCAAGATGTTTGCATTGGTTGAGATCGCTTTTGCAATCTCGACCATTTGCCGCTTGCCAACCGATAATGCTCCGGCCAATGTCGTGGCGGGTTCCTGCAAGCCTATTTCGGAAAGATACTTTTCTGCCTGCTGATAAAGGTCTCCCTTACGAAGGAAGCCACTGACGCTTGATTCTCGTCCAAGATAAATATTTGCGGCTAAATCTAAATTTTCGCAAAGGTTCAACTCTTGATGAATGAGCGCGATCCCCGCGTCGTTGGCTTGTTGAACGTTTTCAAACGCACAAGTTTTGCCATTTACGATCAATTCACCCTCGTCCGGCGGTTGAATACCGGCCAAGATTTTCATGAGTGTACTCTTCCCCGCTCCATTTTCACCAATCAACGCAAGGACTTCACCTTTGTGTAGCTCCAGCGAGACACCCTTCAGGGCTTTGACACCCGGAAAACTTTTAACGATGGAATTGGCGGTAAGGACAACAGGTGCGGTCAATTGATTCTGGCAAATTAGGGCGTGGGCAAACTTCAAACGTTCGGAAGGCAGTCGTTTATCGTAGTCGAAATGTCATCAAGAAAATGAAAAAAGCGGAGAAGTTCTCCCCGCTTTTAATAGGCGATGCACGGCGATTACTTTCCTGCTGCAATCTTCGACTTGAGGTCTTTTTCAAATTCGTCAACATTCTCTTTGTTGATAATCCGTGCGGGAACGTCCATGTATTTTTCTTCGTTCAAATCTGATTCATCCCCATTGATCAGTTTGTGGAGTACTTTGACGGATTGGTAGCCGTACATGTAGGGATTCTGAACAATGGTGCCTAGGCAGTTTCCGTCGCGAATCTGTTGTAGAGTTTCAACGTTTTCATCGAAACCGATCACTTCGATTTTGCCAAGTTTGTCAGCGCTTTTGAGCGCCGCAAAGATTTTTGGTGGGTTGTATTCAAACAGTCCTACCATGCAATCAATCGCGTCGTATTTTGCCAGTGCTTGTTCAGGTTGCGCCGATTTTAGCGCCTCATCAAAATTGTCAACATAGGTCGCCAACACGGAATACTTGTCTCCGACCAGTTCCTTATCGATTGGATCCATTCGATTTGGGTCTTTCATTCGGCCTAGCAGACCATCAATCACACCCTGTCTTCGTTGTCGACCGTTCAGTTGGTCAACCGATCCAACAAACAATACGACTTTGCCACCATCCGGACAGGCCTTCTTCACAAGATCTGCCACCATAAAGCCCGCGTCGTAGTTACTCATTCCAATAAATAGTTTTCGATTGGAACCCGGGGCGTCGGAGTCGTGAGTAATAAATTCAGCCGCTTTGCCGACTTCATTCAGAATGCTCGACTGGTTTTCCGGATCGATTGGGCTGATTGCGATGCCATCATACTTATTGGCAAGCAGTTTTTCGAATTCGGCATTTTGATTTGCAACGCGCCCACCCTCTGCAATGGGCATTACAACGTTGACTTCACAGTCCAATTCTTCCGCCGCTTTCATAGCACCGGCCTTTGCGATGTTCCAGAATTCTGCGATTCCGTTGGTGACGTACGCGATTTTGATTTTTTCTCCGTTCGACTTCGATGACGCTTTGGAGCCGTTTGCGCCGTCCTTTTCGGAATCTCCACCGCAGCCCGTGATTGCAATGGCAAGGAATAACAGAATAAATTTCGCATGTTTCATAAAAATAGGCTCCGAGGGATCGGGAGTTGAGATCGTTGGGAATCCTTGATTTTAAGTTACGTGATTCGATGAAAACAGTGCTGTTGAACGATTTTGATTAAGTTGAATTTGCCGATTGAGTCACATCCGTTTTTTGCCGATAAAAACCATATCCACAGGAGCAAAAATGCAGATCGGCAATTGGAAACTTGCGAAGTGCATCACCGAGGGGCGTTGGTCCCGGGTTTACACCGCATTTTCGGTCATCCAGTCCAGTAATCAGGCCGACTACGTCGTCAAATTCGTCGATCCAAAATCTACCGATTTGAACTACGCAAAGAACATGCTCAATCGGGAATTGGCCTGCTCTAAACTTCTCAATCACCCTAGTTTAATAGCGTTTTTAGATGCTGATCTCGACTGCGAGACACCTTACTTGGTATCTCCCAAAATCGAGGGAGATGGGATGTCCGTTGTTTTGAAGAAGTTTGCCAGACTCGTTGATTTGGGTGAAAAACTTTTGCTTTTTCGCCAGCTCTGCGATGTCATCAAATTGCTTCATGCACATCAGATTCGTCATGGCGATCTTTCGCCGGACAACATTATCGTGAATTTGAAGGAATTGAAGGCGACGATCACCGATCTCGGGTTAGCGGAGAAAGTTGATCCGTTCCATCGGACGGCAAGTTACTCTGCCGGAACGGTTGGGTATATTGCACCCGAATGTTTGGGCGGAACCGATCCGATCACTTTGAGCGCGGACGTTTATTCGCTGGGCGTGATCATGGCAGAATTTTTTGGTCAGTTGCAAACCGGTGTCGTTTCCAAATACATGCAGAACGTTTCCCTAAAGTTTCGTTTGCAAAAGTTGCTTGATTCCATGACGCGGACTCATCCATTGAATAGACCAACAATCGGTGAGGTGTATGATCAAGTCGTGATGTTAGAAATCCAAAGTTTGAATTCCGGACGGGCCGCAGCGTAACTTTGGTCATTCGACTAGATCTATTGCGGTTCGGGGGTCCGTCGAAATGGATTTAAGGAAAAGTGGCGCTACAGCTACTGTTTCATTGCACCGGTCCATAGAATGGGTAACGACTCCATCAAGCCAAATCCGGTCGAGCGAGCGTTGATAACGCTTGGTCGGGTTTCTATTTCTCGATCACACGTCTTTTTAGCTAAACTGAATTTAATGACGAAGCAGCGGCAGCACGGATACACCACCGAACCCGAAGAGATGAATCCGGCTCCGGAAACATCTTTGGCAGAGCGAGCGCGGACGATGCTCTCGCTGAATCAAGTTGGCGTTCTTTCGACTCACTCTGAAAAGTGTGCAGGATTTCCCTTTGGCTCGACGATGCCCTACGCACTTGATGAGTCGGGTCGTCCGATTTTCTTGATTAGTGCAATGGCGATGCACACAAAAAACCTAAAAGCCGATCCTCGTGCTTCGTTATTTGTTGCGGCTCCAGAAGCGCAGGATGATCCGTTGGGTGCGGCCAGAATGACTTTGCTCGGCAAAGCCGAGCAGGTGCCTGGCGACGAT
>CAJQQR010000258.1 GCA_905480545.1 uncultured Pirellulaceae bacterium | reverse complement strand
ATTAGCTTTATCCGCTCCACGTTTTTTCGAATAACAGTTTCGTCATTCAGTTTCCCAATGCTTTTTGTTGGGAGTCATGCAGGAAGGTGACAGAAAAAGTCCATTTAGATCTGATGGATTGAGCTCGAGATCAAGCATACTTACGCCCGAAATGAGGCTAGGATTTTCGAAACCGCTGCCGTCCGGAAACAAGTCTTTTCCTTGCATATCATTGCTAGAACCCGGTGTTAGTTCGTCAAGTCAAACCAGCCCATCCGACTATCAATGACCAACACTGATCGGAACATTGCTCGATCCGTTTGCAAGCCAATTTCAAATCGCTTCCTTCACTTCCTTCACTTCCTTCACTTCCTTCACTTCCTTCGCACTTGCATAGCGAGCGGCAGGTTTCTTTTGAAGCATCCTCCAGCAGATATCGACTAAACCGTCAGGACAATCTGAACGAAGCTCTTTGATGGGCCGCGGCATTTGTGTTTGCTGCATCGCAACGCGCTGCACAACAGACCCGTCAGGAAAGGGAGGCCGCCTCGAAGTCCGAGACAAACGTCTCTATAGCCTCTTGCTCCAAGAGTTGACTTTCCCTAATCGCTGCACAAAGGAGAGGATTTTTCTTCATAAGTTTCGGGCGATCATTACAGGAAAAAGCAAAGCAAATTGGCGAGGCTTCATGGCCAATATGGCTCAAAAATCTTTCCTTTAAATTTATTGTTTGCTAGTGTATTCCAACAGTCGTTTTGATATCGAATCGTTCAGCGTTGTAGTACTGCCAATCGGGACGAGTTCATCATTCCAATGTATTATCATCGGTTTGATCATCGCTTTGATCGTCGAGAGAACCGAGGGCAATCGACCGTTGTGACTCCGTCCATGATGTCATCCGCTGAGACGTTCGCACACCTCTTGTGAAAGTCAAACCGAGGGAACCTGAAGCGTTTTCGGACCATCTCAGGCACAGCTGAAGAGGCTCCGAAATTCTAATCCTAATTCGGGATAAAATCAGTAATTATTCTTTTCACCAAACCGGTTGGTCGATTGCGTCAATGCTTGGCGTGTAAGGCGACTGAAGAATCCACTTTCCTAGGCGTTCATAACGCCTTCATAAGCTTTGAGCGCGAACTTCACAGTCGTTTGATACTTTAAATCTCCTTGCTCGCCTTTTGGTTGATGCTCTGGGGTTCTCATGAAGTTTAAACTGATTTTGATCGCACCCAACTCAAAGAGTCAAACATTCAAGGTGACCAATATGCGATTTGTCATCGGTCGTTCTGCATCGGCTAATCTTCGAATCAACAGCTTATCCGTTAGTAGGAAGCATTGTGAAATTTTCGAAAAAAATGGCAAGAGTTATATTCGAGATCTAAATAGTTCCAACGGAACTCGTTTGAATGGTGAGCGACTTGACTCGATCAAAAAGTTGAAATCTGGAGGTCAGTTACAGATCGGCAAATTTGTTTTCCAAATCGCAAGTTTGGATGAGCCTAAAACAGAAGAAAAAAAGAACTCCCACTCCGACATCGACATCGACCTTTCGCATTTGAAGATCGACTTGTCCGAAAGCGACTCGGGCGATTTCGATTTGTCGAAATTAAAACAAGAGGATGAAAACGGAACCACTCCGCTGAATATTTCGGTGGGTAAAACAAGCGTCCCAGATCCAGCCGTCGGTGAAAAGAAGGATTTCGGAAAAACGGTGAGCTTGCTCCATCCAACCAACGATTCGAACGAAGAATCTGACGGAGAAGATTCCGACAAATCATCTGTTCCTTCAAAGAAGAAGATCCGGTTTTCCCCTAAGAAGGAATTCGAAAACACCGCCGCCGCGGCAGATGATGTTCTAAAGAATTTTTTCGGACGCCGTTAAACGCTGCGGGCAAATCGGATTTCAAGTCGTTTTTTCCAAACGCTGATCAGATGGCGAGGACGCACTTAGACCGTGACCACAGATGAAACGGCTTATTTTCTCGCTCAAACCACCATTTTACCCATAAATACAGCGATTTCGACCTTCGCCATGAACTGCAGTGGCCTATAATGTGAAGATCATGTTAAGAGATCGTTAATTTCTGATTAACGCCTGAGTTTTGAATCGCGAAAGGATCTGTCAAAATGGCAAGCCGCTTAGAAGAGATGCTGGGAGGAATTGGTGAGAAAATTTCTCATCAAGCCGCAAAAGTCGAGAAAATGGTGGAGCTTTCGCTTGCTGGACTACACAATCGCTGCCTCAATACCGTTGATGAAATCAAGGTTTTGGAACTCGACATCAACGAAAATGAAATCTCAATCGAGGATGAATGCCTTAGACTTCTCGCTCTTCAAAGCCCTGTCGCCGTCGACTTACGGCGTGTTGCTACCACCTTTAAAATCAATGGCGACCTTGAAAGAATTGGCGACCTTGCGTTGAACCTGTCGGAACGTGCAGAATCCTTGACTCGATATCCAAGC
Organism: uncultured Pirellulaceae bacterium; assembly: GCA_905480545.1. Classification (GTDB taxonomy): domain Bacteria; phylum Planctomycetota; class Planctomycetia; order Pirellulales; family Pirellulaceae; genus JABAAE01. Next base: position 5,568 of record CAJQQR010000258.1, on the reverse strand, counting down.
ATCGAGATTCCGGACAAACTGGAAACCATGGTCAAGATTTCCCTTCAGATGCTGCATGATGCCAATGTTGCATTTGCTGATTGCAATTTGGAATTGGCTCAAAGCGTTTGTGAGCGTGATGATGAAGTCGACCAACTGAATAGCCATCTGATCTCGGAAATTGTTTCAAAGATGAAAGACGATCCGAATGACGTGGAAGGATTGCTTCATATTTTTTCTGCTTCGCGAATCATCGAACGAATTGGCGACCACGCAACCAATATTGCTGAAGATGTGATCTATTTGGTGGAAGGCGAAATCAAACGGCACCAATACAAATTAGTGCGTTAACGGCATGTTGATTTGTTAGCTCAAATCGTTCAGGAGGGAAACGCAGGTCCTTCGCATGTTTTGAGTAGATTTGAACCCTTAAATCAGAGTTTCGGAACGAAATGCAATTCGCAGTTTAAGATCAACATCACGCGACAATTTGCTTCCGCTGTTCATTGAATCGTAAGCATTGACCATTGCTATCGTCACCCTCGACCGAGACATCTCGCTGATCATCAATGCCTAAAGAGATTTTCATGCCACGTTGCTGCTGTTGGTTTCTACTTTTATCGATCAGTTTGACAACTGCAATTTTAGGGTGCAGAAGCAATGACGAAGTCTCGCATCGAATTACGATTACCGGCTCAAGTACGGTAGCGCCGATCATCAGTGAGATTGCAGCGCGCTTTGAGAAGAACAATCCCGGTATCCGTATTGATGTGCAAACGGGTGGCTCTTCGCGAGGAATCACTGATACCCGTGAAGGCCGAGCAAATTTCGGAATGGTGTCCCGAAAACTAAAGGCAGAGGAATCAGGCTTTTCCGTCCACACCCTCGCCATCGATGGAATCGCATTGATCGCGCATCAGTCCAATCCGGTCTCGAATCTGACGACCGATCAGGTCAACAGAATTTTTCGCGGACAAACCACGAATTGGAGTAAAGTCGGCGGCAGCGATTCAACCATCACCATCTGCTCGAAAGCAGAAGGACGAGGGACGTTAGAAGTATTCCTTAATCATTTCAAACTGGCGGCAGACGAGATCAAGGCCAGCATCATCGTCGGCGAGAATCAGCATGCCATCAAAACCGTCGCAGGTGACCCTGCGGCCGTCACCTTTGTGTCCGTTGGTTCGGCAGAGTTTTCCGAAAGAACAGGGCAGTCAATCAAAAGAATCGCACTGAATGGGGTCTTAGGATCGACAGAATCTGTAAGCAATGGATCCTATTCACTCTCCCGTCCTTTGAACCTGATTTTTGCTGGAGATCTCGATTCGCATCAAAAAGAATTCCTTGAATTCGCCATGTCCAGCAAGTGCCACGATCTCATTCTAGCCCAGTACTTTATTCCAGCTCAGCCGAAATCACGGCGATGACCTGTCTCAAAGAGACCTGTTGCATTGGCTCATTTTTTGCGGAAAACTGATGATCACTTTCTCTTTCGGAAAAAGATTCATTGGCCAAAACTTTACTTATCTTCCCGCATCAGCTCTTCGCTGATCATCCTGGCATAAACGCCGAAATCTCGCGAATCGCACTAATCGAAGATAGCTTGTTTTTCGGAGACTGGCACTATCCAACACGGATTCACAAACAGAAAATTTGGCTGCATCGAGCGAGCATGAAACGGTTCGCGTCAAATCTAACGGCGCAATCGATTTCCGTTGAATACTGTGAATATAACGACCAACCCAACGCATTGGAGAGACAGCTTGATCGGCTTTTTCAGCCCGGTGACGAATTCGTTGTCGTGGATCCCGTCGATTTTATCCTTGCCAAGCGACTTCGACGATTCGGCGTTAAACGTAAGCTGCCGATTCACTTCTTGCCCACCCCAGGTTTCATTAATTCTGTGGAGGACAATCAAGATTATCGAAAGGGAAAAAAACGTTGGTTCATGGCTGACTTTTATAAGTCACAACGACGCCGGTTGAATTTACTGATGGATGGTGATGAACCGGTAGGTGGCAAATGGAGCTTTGACGAGGAGAATCGAAAAAAAATACCGAAGAAACTACTCAACGAAGTTCCGTCGGCTCCAAAGACAACGTTCGACGATTTTGATTTCGAAGCAAAGGATTATGTCGAGAAACGATTTCCCAATAACCCTGGCTCAATAGAAAACCTCTATTACCCGACGTCTCACCACTCCGCATCCAAGTGGCTTGATTCTTTCTTGAAGACCAGGATTCAACGTTTCGGTGATTATGAGGACGCGATTCTAGAAAACGAATCTTGGCTTTGGCACAGCGTCTTAACGCCAATGCTGAATATTGGATTGCTCACACCAAACCAGGTTGTCAAACGAACGTTGAAATTTGCAGAGTCAAATGAAATCCCGCTGAACTCACTTGAAGGATTCTTGCGACAGATCGTGGGTTGGCGAGAATTCATACGGGCAACTTACGAAGATCTGGGCGTAACGATGCGTTCATCAAACCATTGGTCCCACCATCGAAAAATTCCAGATTCGTTTTATCAGGGCAAGACAGGAATTGAACCGCTCGACAACACGATTCAGAGAATACTCGAAACTGGATACTGCCATCACATCGAACGACTGATGGTTTTGGGCGGGTTCATGTTTCTCTGTGAATTCGACCCGGAAGAAATTTATTATTGGTTCATGGATCTTTTCATCGACAGCTACGACTGGGTGATGGTGCCCAATGTTTTTGCAATGAGCCAAAATGCCGACGGCGGATTAATCACGACAAAGCCTTATTTCTCTGGTTCGGCGTACATTAAAAAAATGAGCCATTACAAAAAAGGGGATTGGTGTGAGATTTGGGATGGACTTTATTGGCGATGGATTTGGAATCACGCCGAATTGCTTTCCAAGAATCCACGATGGGCGATGATGTGCAGCATGGCAAAGAAAATGGATCCAGAAAAACGAGAGTCTCATCTCCGTGTCGCGGAACAATTCTTAGCAAAACTCGATGGCCATGAGTCCTAAACGCGGATGCGACGTGATCGCGGAGAAGGAAAACAGAAGCGAGAAATCGAGATACGAAATCAATACCCGACTTGGTTTTTCCTGAAAGCCATTACCAGAACCCATCAGAATCGACGTTTTCCACTTTTGCGATTCAACCACAAATCCCCGCGGAATCTGGGTTTTTCAGCTCCTCTGGCAATGCATGCTCAAACGCTGCTACGTTTAGAACGCAAGGGTCAAAAACACAAAACACTCGTCTTCGCGTCGGGGCATGCAAACACACGCTGCACACGCTCGTCAACACTTTGTTTGGGCCCTTCTGAACTGACGATGCAATGTTTTTCGTTCTTTAATTCTTGTTTTTGCGAACCAGAATACACTGGCATGATCCTTACAAACTGAACGCGTTCAACTGTTGCGAAGTTCGCCCACTGAATCAATGCACTGATTTGTTATTCTCAAAGTCGTGAATTGATTTCGAGGTGCCTGGACTCGCTTTCTGTTTTAAATTTTTTTGGAGGGCTGATGGTGGCCTTAATCTACGGATTGGTACGTAGCCTTGCCGTCGCCTTGATCAAGTGGTCTGAGTGGCGACACAAGCGTGCCAAAAACAAACTGGAAAAAGCGGACAAGGAATTCCGCAAAGTCGAACAATCCTGCAAAGCTGGCGAGGTTGAGGTGGGTCGCCCCATCGATTACTTCGCACAGATTCAACTGTTGAAGCTGTATGAAAGTCGTGAAAAAGCTAACTCGCATTGGAAGCGAGCAGCAACCAAGCTGGCGAGCCGAAAGCTATGGCAAAAGAAAGTCACAGCATTCAGCGGTCGCAAGCTCCCCTACACGTTGGGGCTCGTTGATATGGCTCTTGCAATGAAGCTTTTTGAATTCGCTTGCCGATATGGTCTCAACGTTTCAACTTTGGCAGCAGTGTTCGGTTAATCACGTGCACTAACGTCAAGTGATTCCGCGAGTCCTACAAATTGATAAGGGATGTTCGTATCCAAGCTGAGAATTGAACGAAGGGATCGATGTAGTCATCGATCCCTTTTTCGATTCATTTCGATGGCCGTGAAAATCCATCAACGCCTTTTTTCCACCGGTGACCTAGTCGACATTCGATGCGGTTCCATCAACTGGCGGTTCCTTGGTCGGCGATTCATTTGTGCCACTTTGGTCCAAACCGGTTGAGGACAATGACGCGCCCTCATTGGGATCTGTTTTCAATTTCGGAAGACTCTCACTCGGTCCCTGCTCTTGAACAAAGACTTCATCCAATTCGGTAAAGTCAGTATCCTTGCGAAGAAGCAAATACATGCCCGTAGCCGCAACAAAAAAGAATGCGTAGTCGAAAGCGATCGTCAACATGATAATTCCGTTTTCCCAGAATTTCATACCTTTCGCTGCCATGATCCAAGTGGTTGGATAAGGTTTCGATACGACTTCCAAATCCGACGGTGTTCCACCCTGTTTTGACCCAGAATCCGAGCCGGCGCCATCATCCCAGTTTTCGGGTTTGGCAATCGGTTTCTGCTGTAAACCATCAAGTTCATTCACCCATTGGGTTCCAACTCCCCAGCTCACTCCCCATTTGGTGAACTCAATGGTCTTATTCCCAGCCAAGGATATAACCCATGAACCAAGAAATCCGAGCAACAAGATAACCGCCAAATAGAACGCATAGTGAAATGGACGCTGAGTCGGGTAAGCAAAACTACGACTGACGGCATTAAATGGATCGGTGTTCTCGGTGGCAATCGCGGGCCACAACAGTGGCCATCCGAAAAACAAGGGAATTAAGAGCACTGTCAGGATTGCCCCAAATGACAAAATGATGAACCAAAACCAACTGGCCGCCACCGCAAAAAAGCCAACATTGATCAGCCACCCAATCATTGTCATTGGGATCATAAAACAAAGTATCAGAATCAAGGGTACCGATGCGCTAATCAATAATGAACCATATCGTTTCACGCAAAAATGAAACGCTTCGACTGGCCCCATACGCTCGTCTCTGGCAAAGTGGGTTGATGCAATTCTGCAGATCATTCCGCCAAGCAATGCCCACAAGCCAAGCATCCACAGCGTTCCGAAGAAGTAATAACAAAATTGCCAAGTATTGAGGTCTTGATCCAAAATCCCCAAATGCCCGCTGCTAAACTTTGCGAAAACGTTCCCCGGTGTGAGGTCCAAAATCATATTCCCACTCGGTTGAGCTGGCGTCCAAAACACCATTTGTGGAATCATTTTCCGAGGTGGTATTTCACGTTTGCTGGTCTCCGATTGTTCTTTGGAAACAAATTCATTGGGCGATTTCTGCACTTCCGAATCGACCAAAAAGACGACTTCAGCCAAGGTCCAGCCAAATGGCGAAAGTAGCAGCCCTACAAATGCAATCGACAAGATTGAAGGTCGAAGCGCGATGCCAATTGAATTGGAAAGCATCAACCAAGGGCAAAGATCACGCCAAGAAATGGCCTGGAGAACACGAACATCTTGCGTCATTTTGGATGCTGACAAATTAAAATGGGCGAAATATGACATCTACGAAGACATCACCAATATTAAAGATTTTTCCAAAATGAAAAAAGTCCGATCCA
>CAJQQR010000257.1 GCA_905480545.1 uncultured Pirellulaceae bacterium | reverse complement strand
TCGAAAAATCAACGACGTAGTAGTTGCCGAAATCGTCACTTGCAAAGGGAAAGTGTGGACTGCCAGGAGGCAGGCAAATTTGATTGGTGAAGACAAGGTCCGCCGGTTCAAACCGTGCGACAAAGTGATGCTCCGTTTCCTCCGGATCTTCTTGGGGCGTGACATAGAAAGATGTTTGATGAAGTCTTTCAGCATCTGCATAAAGCTGTTTTAGTACGGATGGGATTTCGCCGCCGAAGTGCTGGCTGAGCTGATCCCATTGGGGGTTCAATAGTCGAGTCTCAAATTCCTCTTGCTGTTCGTTTTGTTCGTTCAGTGTCGGTGTTTTGCCCAACGTCAATCGATCGACGACACGAAGAATCACCACCGCGAACCCTATCGGGAGGATGAAAAAGAAAACGACAGCGACGATCAATACGGCTGTTTCCATCTGCTTCAAAAAAATCGGCGAGAAATTTAGCAGCCAACCTATTTTTCATCCAGAAACGCTTGGACTGCCTTCAACATTAGTGGCGACGATGAAGGTGAACGTTGAAGCAAAATGGCGATCGAAAGAATCGTCTTTTCACATTTGGATTTATACTCCGGCTTCTTTAAGTATTTGGCAAGCTGCACCAAGTTATTCGCGGATACGGAAATGCCGGACGGTCGAGCCCCGTCGATCGGATTCTTTGCGCGAGCAAGCAATGACTCATGATCGTTTGAGGTAAAGAAGTACCCGCCAGCTTTATCATCCCAAAAAAGCTCGTCTTGTTTTGCCTGCAGCTTTGCGGCTTTTTCCAACCAGGCTTTATCATCAGTCGCCTTGTAGAGCGAAATCAGTCCATCGATCACAAATGCGTAGTCATCAAGGTACGCGTTCAATTTGGCTTCACCAGAACTGTAAGTCCGCATCAAACGACCATCTTTCTGTAGTTTTTCAAGAACAAAATTGGCTGCTTGGGCCGCCGCATCGACGTATTTCTTTTCTTTGAAAACCCGTCCGGCTTCGGCAAAGCCGCGAATCATAAGGCCGTTCCATGACGCCAAGATTTTTGTGTCCAAAAGCGGTCTAGGACGCTTTGAACGAACATCAAAAAGCTTCTTGCGAAGCGGAGATAGCTTTGAATCCATTTCCGCAAGCGTCAACTTTCGTTCTTTTGCAATTTCGGCAATTGGCTTCGCAAATTGTGGGGCGTAGTATTTTCCTTCGAAATTTGGCTCGCGATCGATTTGGTAAACATTCTTGAAAAGCTCATACTCGGGTTCGTTTCCGATCAGATCTTCGATCTCTTGTTTCGACCAGCGATAATACTTGCCTTCTTCGTCTTCTGATTCGGCATCAAGAGCTGAGTAGAATCCGCCCTCGGGAGAGGTTAATTCCTCCAACACGAAATCGAGCATCTCGATGGTGACTTGTTTGTACTCGGGTCGCGGAATCAATTCGAAGGCTTGTGCGTAAACGGACGCCAGTTGCCCGTTATCATAGAGCATCTTTTCGAAATGAGGGATTTTCCAGAATCGATCGACACTGTACCGATGAAAGCCACCACCCATGTGATCTCGAATGCCACCCATCGCCATATGATCCAGCGAAATCGTTAGTTTTTCTTTTGCATCGATCTGTTTTGGGTTGCGTCGGACGACATCAACCAGAAACTCAAGGTTCGATGGCTCGGGGAATTTGGGGCGATTTGGATTGGATGGGCTGAAGCCGAATCCACCATGGTCTTTGTCAAACGAGGAGTCCATTTCAGTAAGTGCATCGGTAGCCCACGTGGCGTTGATGGCAACGGAGTTGTTCGCATAGGATGCCTCCAATCGCTCTTTGACGATCTTGCTTACGGTGTCGCCATCTTTTCTGATCGTCGCAGGATCAGCCTTCCAGACTTCAGTGACGCGTTTGATCAATGTCAAGAAGCCTGGCGTGTTACCGCGGTCACCGTCCCGCGCTGGCATGTAGGTCATCCCGAAAAATGGTTTTCCCTCTGGCGTCAAAAACATTGACAACGGCCAACCGCCCCGCCCCTGACTAATCACATTCAATGCATTCATGTAAATCGCATCCACATCCGGGCGTTCTTCACGATCGACTTTGATGCAAATAAAGTTGTCATTGAGGATCTTTGCAATCTCTTCATCCAAAAACGATTCGCGTTCCATCACATGGCACCAATGGCAACTGGAATAGCCGATCGAAAGGAATATGACCTTGCTCTCGTCTTTCGCCTTCTTGAGCGATTCCTCGTTCCAGCCGTACCAATTTACAGGGTTGTGAGCGTGCAGCAGCAAGTACGGGCTAGTCTCGTTAACCAACGCATTGGTGTGTTTTTTATTTTTGTCGTCAGGTTTACTGCTGGTCGATTTTTCATCCGCCTGTTTATTGCCATCCTGAGCGGTTGCATTCCCTTCCGGAGAAGTGCAGCCGGCGATCGCAAGGGTTAGGCAGACAAGAAGAAATTGCAGCTGGGGAATTTGCATTTGCGTAGGACATCGAAGGGGAGAGCGGGATTCAACCCCTAATTGTACCGTGGCAATGATTGGAAGAAATGGTTGGTGTTCGGGCGAATATGAGAATTCATGATTTTTTGCGTGATCCTTCTATTCGTTGTGACCCGTCGGACAGGCAGAGTCATCAGAATCGTTTTGTGCCGAGTAAATTGAACCGCTGCGTTCTCTCAATCGCAGCAATCGAATGCGTTTCCCCTAGATTGCGAAATCGTTCGACTATCCGTGTGCAAAACTTTAACGCCTTGCGGACCTGCGCGTTCTCGCAAAGCTTTGCCGATTTGGGATTTAAAAGGTTTCGATATCCGGTTTGTCACTGCATTCGTTTACGCAAAGCCATCGTTAGATGATTTCAATTGGACTGCCAGGAAAATTTGCACTTTCGCAATCGCTTATTGAGCGAGAGGCAACCGGTACGGATGCTCCGAAAATTGATTTCGAAATTCCTGCTTCGATTATGTCATGCGCAAAAAAACGTGTTAACGACTATGTTGCCGGGCGGATGGCCGCTCATCAAGCGATCGCCAGTCAAACGTGCAATCAGTTTTCTGCTGGTCAGTCCCTGGAAGTTACTCGGCAAGCTAACGGTATGCCGAGTTGGCCCGATCCATTGGTTGGCTCAATCACTCACACAAAACAATTTGCTTGGGCGGTTGTGGGCTTTCAAGCAGACCTGTTGGGCATCGGTATCGATTGCGAACAAATCGTCTCACGCCGAACGTCATTGGATATTTCAGAGTTGGTCGCAACCCGTGACGAACTTGATCTGATTCAATCCAAGTTTGACTTTGAAACCTCTTTGACACTCTGCTTCTCGGCTAAGGAAGCGGTCTATAAAACGATTAATCCGATTACAAACTGGCCCATCGATTTCCGGGACTTAAGTGTCAACACGTTCAACGATTCTAGCTTGAGGATTCAACTTAAACCGAATCGTTTTGACTTTACGCCAGCGATTGGATTCGATGTCGGCTTTGAGTTCGCTGATGATCATGTTTTTTCATGGTCGCTCTTTCCGCACAGTCCAATTTCAGTCGATTTAACCCGTCACATTTCAAGTCGTCAATTTTATTGCACTAAAAACAGATCGACGGTCGCATCGATATGATAGAGAACAGCATTCATTCCTTACTTGAACAAATAAACGACACCGGGGCTGAATACCCTAACGATCGTTCGCTTGCGGAATTGATCGTCGAACAGTGCGCGAAAACGCCCAACAACGTTGCGGCGGTTTGTAACGACCAATCGTTGACTTTCGCGGAGCTTGACCGACGAAGTAACCAGTTTGCCTGGTTTCTAAAGAGCCACGGCGTTAAGCCAAATGATTTGGTTGGGCTCTGTTCTGAACGAAACACCGGAACTGTAGTTTCACTTCTGGCGATCTTGAAAACGGGTGCGGGTTACGTTCCACTTGACCCGGACTACCCCCGCGATCGTCTGAAGTTCATGTGCGAAGACGCTCAAATTCAAACCATTGTGACCAACGAATCGTTGGTCGGTCTTGCGAGCGAACTTGCAGAAGACGTTTTTCCGATCGAATCTTTTGAAGGTGAAATTAACTCATGTGATGAGTCACTTTGTCTGGAAGAAGTGAGTGTCGAAGACAGCTGCGCCTATGTCATCTACACATCAGGTTCGACAGGAAAGCCAAAAGGGGTGAAAGTTCAGCACCGTGCCGTTGCCAACCTTTTGCACAGCGTGAAAACGCTACCGGGGATCGCCGGTGACGATGTGGTGCTTGCGATGACGACATTATCGTTCGACATCTCTGTCCTCGAAATATTTTTGCCGCTGATTTCAGGGGCGAAGATCGCCATCATCGATCGAACCACCGCAAGAGACGGGGTCTTGTTGCGGGATGCGATCGATCAACACAACGTTTCAATCCTTCAAGGAACTCCGACGACATGGCGATTCGTGATCGAAGCAGAATGGAAAGGCAATCCAAAATGTAAGATCATTACGGGGGGGGAGCCGCTTCCCCGTGATCTGATCGATCCTCTTTTGAGTCGTTGTGATCAACTGTGGAACCTTTACGGCCCGACGGAAACAACGGTTTGGTCGTCGCGACAGCAGGTTACCCAATCGGATTCACGGATTCTGATTGGCAAGCCCATTGAAAATACAAGACTTTACATCGTTGATGAGAATAACGAGCAGGTTGGAATTGAAGAAGAAGGTGAATTGCTGATTGGTGGCGAAGGCGTCACGCTGGGTTACTTAAATCGCGATGAATTGACTGCAGAGAAATTTTTCAACTTTTCGCTGGATGGAAAGACCGTTGAAAAAGTTTATCGTACCGGTGACTTGGCCAAATTCACCGCTGACGGTTCAGTGGAATGTCTGGGCCGGATCGACGGACAGATCAAGCTGCATGGGCATCGAATTGAATTGGATGAAATTGCAGCGGTCCTGGCGAAATATCCATCGGTCAAACGGGCAGCAACCACTGTCCGCGAAGACAAACCGGGTGACAAGAAGCTGGTCGGTTACTTAATCGCCGAAGAGTGTTCTTCAAATTCGCCGTTGGATGCTTCCTCGCTTCGAGATTTTGCGGAGGAACGATTGCCGGAATACATGATCCCAAATCAGTTTGTCGTCGTTGACCGCTTTCCAAAAACGCCCAGTGGAAAATTGGATCGCAAGGCACTTCCAAAACCATCAACCGAACGTCCGGAAATTGCAACCGCTTTTATTCCGCCACAAAACAAATTTGACTCGCAATTGGCCGCAATCTGGTGTGACGTCTTACAGCTTGATGAAGTCGGTATCGACGACAATTTTTTTGAGCTTGGTGGAAAATCGATATTGGCTCTTCGCGTGATTCGCCTGATTCATGAGCGATTGAATAAAACAATTACGTCTCCCGAATTCTTTGACCACCCGACCATTCGAGGTTTGGGTCGATATCTATCTGCCGAACCGAACACAAATCCCGCTTCGAATTACCGGCGTGAGTCGAATCTGCAGCGTGATGATATCGCGATTGTCGGAATGGCGGCACGGTTTCCGGGCGCGAAAAACGTCGCTGAGTTTTGGACGAACCTAGTCAATAACAAAGAATCGATTCGCTTCTTTTCGAAAGAAGAGCTGGACGACACGCTTGATCCAGCAGTCGTTGCAAACGAAAGTTACGTCGCCGCGCGAGGAGTTGTTGACGAAGCGGAATGGTTCGATGAACAGTTTTTCGGCATGACACCGAACGAAGCCAAATTGATCGATCCACAACAGCGGATTTGTTTAGAGGTTGCATACCACGCTTTGGAGGATGCGGGTTGTGATCCAACTAAGACAACCGACCGGATTGGGGTTTGGGCAGGCTCCTATTCCAGCACTTACTATCAAAAAAATCTCTTGGCGAACGAACAGCTAGTTGAGGCAGTCGGTGAATTTCAATTGGGCGTCTACAACGAAAAAGATTACATCGCCACCCGAATCGCACACAAGCTTAACCTTCGTGGACCAGCGATCAATGTGAACACGGCTTGTTCAACCAGCTTGGTGGCCGTGATTGAAGCATGCAAGAGTATTCAGTTTGGTGATTGTGAAATGGCGATTGCTGGCGGAGCGTCGATCCATTTCCCGCAAAACAGCGGGCATACTCATCAAACGGGTAGTATCATGTCGCCGGACGGGCACTGCCGCCCCTTTGATTCCGAAGGCGCGGGTACGCTTTTTTCTGATGGCGCTGGCATGGTCGTTTTGAAGAAGCTGTCTGCTGCAAAGCGGGATCACGATCGAGTCTACGCGGTTATCAAAGGCTGCGGTATTAACAATGATGGTGGAGAAAAGGCCAGTTTTACCGCTCCCAGCGTAGAGGGGCAGTCCATCGCCATCACAGACGCCATTGCTGATTCCGGAATTCGAGGCGATGACATTGGCTATGTTGAAGCACATGGTACGGCAACGCCGATTGGCGATCCTATCGAGCTGGCCGGTCTTCAAAAAGCGTTTGGAGCTACGGAGTCAAAGCAATTTTGTGCGATCGGATCGGTCAAAGGTAACATTGGTCATACGGTTGCAGCAGCCGGTATCGCTGGTCTGGTAAAGAGCACGTTGGCATTGTATCACGAAACGATTCCAGCAACGCTGCATTATCAAAAACCAAATTCGCAGATCGATTTCGAATCGAGTCCATTTTTCGTGGTTGATCAAAATCTCGAATGGAAACCAAGCGAAAAGAAGCGTATCGCGGGTGTGAGCTCGTTTGGCGTTGGCGGAACCAATGCACATGTTTTGCTTGAAGAAGCTTCTCCAGTTGCAACCGTCGGTGATGAATTCAATAACTTTCCTGTGCAATTGATTCTCCATTCGGCAAAACGTGCTGATACGCTTGCAACCAATTGCTTACGCCTCCAACAACAACTTGGATTTGAAACAATAAGCGATATCGACTTAAGCTCGCTTGCGTACACCCTTCAAATAGGCCGAACACGATATGACCATCGTGGCTTTTCCGTTGCAAATTCCAAAAGTGAATTGGGCGAATTGCTAACAAAGTCCAAACCGAATCGATGTGGTCAAACCAAATTGACCTCACCGCGAAACGAAGTCGCGTTCATGTTTCCTGGACAAGGTTCACAATACGTTTGGATGGGCAAGAACCTCTACGATCATTCCGCAGTCTTTCGCTCAGCGATGGATCGTTGCAGCGAAATATTGAATCGATATCTTGATCGCGACCTGCGGGATGTGTTGTATCCTCGAGATGGAAATGAAGCAAAAGCTGCTGAGATATTGAGATCGACCGAGTTTACCCAGCCGGCAATCTTTTGCGTCGGATACAGTTTGGCTCAGCTTTGGAAACATTGGGGTATCACGCCATCGAATTTCGTTGGACACAGCATTGGAGAATTCGTTGCGGCTTGTTTGGCCGGTGTCTTCTCGCTGGAAGACGCGTTAATGCTGATCGCCAACCGCGGCAAAATGATGCAAGCCCTGCCCGGGGGCGCGATGTTGTCGGTAAAGTCTTCAGCCGATGAAATTGAAAAACGATTGAGTGGAAAGCTGACGATTGCCTCCATCAATTCACCAACACTATGCGTGGTTGCTGGTCCAAACAACGAAGTCGAATCGCTCGCCAGCCAATTGGAATCGGAAGGAATCGCTTGTCGGCATCTCCATACTTCCCATGCTTTTCATTCGAGCATGATGGATCCGCTTGTCGAGCCGTATCGCAAATTGGTTTCCTCCATTGAGCTTTCAGCACCGCGGCTACCGATTTTGTCGACGGTGACTGGGGAATGGATGACCGACGACGAAGCGACAGACCCACGTTATTGGGCAGAACATATGCGAGCCCCCGTTCAATTTTCGGACGCCGTAAAAAAGCTTTGGACTGATTACCCGAACCGAATATTAATTGAACTTGGTCCGCGAAAAACACTCGTCTCACTTGCGATGCAGCATAAAGCTCTGTTTAAGGATGAAGTCAATGTAGTCGAACGAGTCGCGGTTCCGTCTTTGACCGACAACGTTGAGAACAACGCCGAGTGGTATGCAATTTTGCATGCACTTGGGCAGCTTTGGTTGCAAGGAATTGAAGCCAATTGGGAAAACCTCTACGAAGGAACAATCCCCGAAAAAGCTTCGTTGCCACCTTACGCGTTTCAACGCAAACGACATTTTGTTGACCCGCCCACGAAAGTTTCTATCGAACGATCGGCGGTGCCAAGCACTTTTAATTCAAACCTAAATTCCAAATCTGGAAACGAAAAAATGCCTAATGCTTCAACTTGCCAATTGGCAAAAAGTCGAAAATCGCAGATTGCAGATCAATTGGCCGAAGTCTTTGAGGAAACATCAGGTATCGAAATCAACGAGTTTGACGCCTCGATGACGTTCCTCGAAATGGGAATGGATTCTTTGGTTTTAACTCAGGCGGCATCGGCTGTAAAAAAATCGTTTAAAGCTGAAGTTACGTTTCGGCAGATGTTGGAGGAAACACCGAGTCTCGAAACACTTGTTGATTATTTGAATGATCTGCTTCCGCCCGATCAATTTAAAGATCAGGTTGAGCCGGAGTTGAAGGAGGAATCGCGATCGCATGACGCCATGGGGCTTGTCAACGCAAATGCTTTAAGCGGTGATTCAAACGAACCGATTGTGTCCAACCAACCAATAACATTTTCCTCCAATGCGCCAGTGCAATTGGCCGCTTTGCCCATTGATGATTCCAAAAACAGCCCCACTCACGCGATCATCCAGAACCAATTGCAACTGATGCAATCGCAATTGCAATTGCTTGGTGCTCAGCCGGTTCAATCTATTGCTCAAGTCGATTCTCAAGCAATCGCTCAGTCAACCGCAGGTCCATCGAGCGAAACCGATGCGCCGAATGATTCGATGATAGAGAATAATCTGGGGGGATCGCAATCAATAAGTGATACAAAAAGCGACCATGTACCGGAAAAGAAAAAAGTCTTTGGTGCTGGCGCCCGCGTGAACCTCCATGCCGATCAGCTGTCTCCCAATCAACAAAAATACCTTGACCAGTTTATCGCGTCATGGAACCAACAAACGCCAAACAGTAAGGCGTATGCACAGCGACACCGTGAGTATCTTGCCGATCCAAGAACCGTTTCTGGATTTCGGCCAAACCTTAAAGAGATGACCTACCCAATCGTCACTGATCGTTCAAAAGGGGCTCTGCTGTGGGACATCGACCAAAATCAATACGTCGATGTGACGTGTGGCTTCGGTTCGAATTTCCTTGGTCATTCCCCGGATTTCATGGTCGAGGCAATTTCGGAGCAATTGAACAAAGGATACGAAATTGGTCCACAAAACCCACTTGCCGGCGAGGTCGCGAAGCTGTTCTGTGAAGTGACCGGCAGTGAGCGGATAGTGTTCAGTAACACGGGAAGTGAAGCGGTTTGTGGCGCTGTACGTTTGGCTCGCGCCGCGACCGGAAACGAGAAGATTGTGATGTTTGCCGGGGACTATCACGGAATTTTAGATGAAGTGATTGTTCGAGGCGGAAAGAACTACAAGAGCTTTCCCGCGGCGACAGGGATTCCGAAATCGGCTGTCGACAACGTTGTGATTCTCGAATACGGAACTGATGAAGCATACGATTACATCGCCGCGAATCTTGACGAGCTCGCCTGTGTCTTGGTCGAACCGGTTCAAAGTCGTCGGCCCGAGCTTCAGCCAAAGGAGTTTTTGCAAAAGCTTGGAAAACTGATGGAAGACGCCGAAGCGGCGCTGATCTTTGATGAGGTCATTACCGGACTTCGAATCGCTTCTGGGGGCGCCCAACAGCACTTTGGTGTGAAAGCGGACATGGCAACCTATGGCAAAGTGATCGGCGGCGGGATGCCGATCGGATTGGTTGCTGGAAAAGCAAAATACATGGACGGACTGGATGGAGGTTTTTGGCAGTTTGGTGACGATAGCAAGCCGGAAGTCGGCATGACCTACTTCGCCGGGACGTTCGTTCGCCATCCCTTAGCGCTCGCTGCGGCCCATCGAATCCTGTTGCACATTAAAGAGATTGGTCAGGCTGGCTACGATCGACTCAATCAGCTCACCGACTCAATGGCAGCTCAAATCAATGAACTTTGCGAACGATCGGAAGCCCCAATCTTTTTCGCCAACTTTGGATCATTGTTCAAAATCCAATTCCACCAAGAGTTGCCTTATGGTGAACTTTTGTTTGCGGCACTTCGAAAACGAGGCGTTCACATTTGGGATCATCGCCCGTGTTTGTTGACGTTGTCTCACACCCAGGAGCATGTTGAGACGGTGGTTCAGGCGTTTGGAGAATCACTCCGGGAACTGCAGGAAGCCGGATTTATTCCCGGTAACGCAGAAACGCTTTCGGAATTCGAATTTTCTGCCCTGGCGAAATCAAATACGCCGCCAAGACCCGAGGCAAAAATCGGAAAAGATCGCGACGGACAGCCTGGCTGGTTCGTGATGGACCGCGACAATCCTGGGATGTACATCCAGGTTGGCGTGCCGGATGTAAACTGATTTGCCACCAACGTGTCGTTATGTAATAGGCCATTTTGCAACACGCTTTTTTTAAAATAATCTCCAGCCTGCTCAATCTACAACCTTGCACTCTCGGCGATCCGCCCCGAAGAACTATGTCAAACTCAAATTCATACCCCATCACCCAATCGCAGCTTGAAGTCTGGTTGCTAAGCCGAGTTAGCGACGAGGCCAACTGCGCGTTTAACGAAATTGCATCACTGGAGTTTAAAGGTGACATTCGTGAATCGAACTTGAAATCAGCCATCGATCAAGTAGTCAAACGAAACGAAAGCTTGAGAACAACTTTTGACCGACAAGGTGCTAACGCGCTTGTTCAGTCAAATTTGAACTATGAATATGCGGTTCATGATTGGACAAATTGTAATGATTCTGCAATTGAATCGAATCGAAAACAGCTGCTTCGAGATGAAGGGAACACGCCCTTTCATTTGGAATCGGGCCCCTTGTTGCGAATTCATTTGCAAAAGCTTCCACAGTCAAAATGCATCCTGACCTTTACCGCACATCACATCATTCTTGATGGATGGTCGTTGTGGGTATTCTGCCGAGATCTTGGACATTGTTACGATCAACTAAACGGAGTCGATGTCACACTACCGGCAGCGAATTCGTATCGCCAATACGCAGAATTGATGGTGAATTATCACAATAGTGAAGAGGGGACGGCCGATGGTGAATTTTGGAAGCGTCAATTTTCCGATTCGATTCCTACATTAGATTTGCCCACCGATCGGGCCCGTGCGAAATTGAAAACGTTTCGCGCGGATCGAGTCGATCGTGTCATGGATAAAGAATTGGTAGCGAAGCTTCGCGCGATCGGTGCGAAAAATCAAAGTAGCCTTTTCCATGTGATGCTGACCGGGTTCAACGCCTATCTGTCACGAATCACTCAACAAGACGATTTTTCGATCGGCATTCCGACCGCGGGACAAGGTGCATTAGAACGACATGATTTAATTGGGCATTGCGTCAACGCTCTACCTGTTCGTTTTCAGGTTGACATGGAAAGCAGCCTGTTGTCCCAATTGCGATCGACGCGAACCAAAATCATCGACGCACTTGAGCATCAGAAATATACGTTTGGAACGATGCTACGAGAACTGGCACCGCAACGAGATCCGTCGCGTCCGCCTATCTTTTCCATCATGTTCAATATTGATCCAGAAGTAAAAACCGACGAGTTGGGATTTGCTGGATTGGAAGTGAATTTAAATGTTGAGCCTCGTACTTTTGAAAACATGGAGTGGTTTCTCAATGGCGTGATTCGCACGGATGGCTCCGTCGAATTTCAATGCCAATTCAATGCGGATTTGTTTGACCAAGAAACGATCGCCAATCACCTCGAAAGTTATGAGGCGTTTTTGCATAGTTTCGTTCGCGATCCAAACCAAAAATCTGCCGGTTTATCGTTGCTGTCGATCGACCAAAAGCAAAAGATGATTGTCGACTGGAATGCATCGCAACTGGATTATCCGATTGACTCGGGAGTCCATCATGAGATTTCGAAACAGGCGAAACGAACGCCTGATCGAATCGCGGTTGAGTTTGGCGAGGCTTCATTGACGTACACCGAGTTGGAAAAACGGTCCAATCAGGTTGCACGTTTTTTGAAAACCGAAGGCGTTAAGCCGCGAGCCCTTGTGGGCATTTCAATGTCACGAAGTGAAAGCATGTTGGTGACGTTGTTGGGAATTTGGAAAGCGGGGGCGGGCTATGTGCCGCTTGACCCGAATTACCCGATCGATCGATTGCAATACATGTGCGAACACTCAAAGCTTTCATTGGTGATAACAGAGTCGCAGCTTGCCAAAAAAAGCAATCGGTTTGATAAGCCGGTTCTTTTTATCGACGAATGCGCAAAGCAAATTCAATTGCAATCAACCAGACCAGTGGAGAGTGAGTTTGCTGCGAATGATACGGCCTATGTAATTTATACATCCGGTTCGACCGGCAAGCCAAAAGGCGTAAATGTTCCGCACGGCCCAGTGGTCAACTTCCTCTTTAGCATGCAGCAAACGCCGGGCTTTAGGGAATCTGATCGCATCATGGCGGTGACGACGCTGTCGTTTGATATTGCTGTTTTGGAATTGTACTTGCCGTTGGTTTCTGGTGGACAAGTCATTATCGCCGATGCTGAAACTGCGTCAGATGGATTCAAGTTGTCGCAGGCAATAGTTGAAAACAAAATCAGTTTTCTGCAAGCTACGCCGGCGACCTGGAGAATGTTGATCGAAGCAGGGTGGCATGGCGACGCGGGTTTAAAAGTGCTTTGCGGTGGCGAGCCAATGCCTCGAGAATTGGTGGCACCGTTGCTTGATCGCTGCAGCGAACTTTGGAATATGTACGGCCCAACGGAAACAACAGTTTGGTCCACCGCTTTTCAAATTACTTCCGCAGACGATCCGATTTACATCGGGAAACCCATTGGAAATACGCAAATTTATTTGCTTGATGCGAAGATGCAGCCGGTACCGCAGGGGACAGCAGGCGAGCTTTTTATCGGAGGCGCCGGAGTGACGCATGGATACTTGCATCGGAACGACTTGACCGAAGAACGGTTTGTTGACAATCCGTACTTTAATCCCTTTTCGAATTTCGTGAGTCAAAGACTTTATAGAACGGGTGATCTTGCACGCTACATGGCAAACGGAAACATCGAGTTTTTGCGACGCAACGACAAGCAAGTGAAAGTCCGTGGTTATCGAATCGAATTGGGAGAGATCGAACAAGCCATTTTGTCGAATGAGACGGTTGCTCAAACGGCAGTGATTGTTCGGGAAGATGTGTCGGGCGATGTTCGCTTGGTCGCGTATTTAACAGTCAAGCCGGATTGTGAATTGTCGATAAATGAATTGCGAAACCAGCTCCGCGATCGTCTGCCGCATTACATGGTCCCGCATCACTTTCTCGAACTTGAGGAATTCCCAAAAACGAATAATGGAAAGGTTGACCATACGGCACTACCCGCTCCAATGCAGGAACAGGCCTCACTTGATGAAGGTTTTGCATTGCCTCAATCCGATTCAGAAAAGTTGATTGCCTCCGTCTGGGGTGAGCTGTTGCAAATCGATGCAATTAGCATTGACGATAATTTTTTTGATATTGGTGGCCATTCCCTTTTGGTGATGAAGTCCATTGCCAGAATCGATGAAATGACCGGGATTCGATTGAGCCCACAGGATTTTCTAATGGAAACCTTAGAACAGCTTGCCTCGCGGATTGAACCACGCGAATCGATTGACTCGGAGCTGCAAGAGACTTTGGAAGAAGCGAATCAAACGAAAGCTGAATTTGATGCAAATTTGAATTCATCACCCGTCGCTAATGATCCGGTCAAAGATCATGCCCAAGTGGAGATTGAAGGATCCGCGATGGCTGACTCGACTAGTGCCAACAAAGCCGCCAACAACAAAGCCGCCACCAACATAGCCGCCACCAACAAGTTCGCAGCGATCCGAAGTTGGTGGACCAGTTCAAAACAGCAAGCCGATTCATAGGTTAACAATGGCAAACGACGAATTCTCAATTCGAACCGTCAATTCTGGCGGGTCTTTTTTTAACGCTGCCAAACGTCAGCAGTTTGGATACATGCAAGCAGCTAGACGCCCCGATTCTTGCACCTCGGCTACGTTGATCTGCCCGCCCGTTGGTCACGAATATTTTCGGACCCATTGGGCGACGCGTCGTTTGGCTACAACGTTGAGCCGGAACAACTCGCACGTTTTTCGGTTTGATTATTGTGGCATCGGTGATTCAGTTGGCGATTTCTGCGACGTTAATTCGATCGAAGAATTGATGCACGATGCCGTTGCTGCTGCAATGGAACTGGCGACGCTCACCGGCATCGACAAAATCAATGTGATTGGGCTGAGAACGGGAGCAACTATTGCCGCCGCGTTGCCAAGTTGTTGCGACGTTGAGAATCTGGTTCTTTGGGAGCCTCAATTGTCCGCTGACCAATACGTTGAGCAATGGCGGAGCATGCACCGTCCGATGATTGATCTTTGGATGACAAAATTGGAAACTGAAAATTCGTCATTGCATGAAGAAATTCTTGGGACACGTTTTTCAACAAGCTTTCTCAACGAGCTGGAGTCGTTTCATTTCGGGCCGCGAGATGATCTGGATTGCGAAAACGTATCGGTGATTAGCTCTCTGTCGAAATCCTCTTCTGACATCACGGACTGGAAATGTCTTGGCTACGATCTGCTAGATGTCGGTGATCAATGCGATTGGAATCGTTTGAGAAACATTGAGATCGCTTGGTTGCCAATTGAAGGTCCAGCAGCGATTGCGAAACAGTTGAAGCGGTCGTCGAGGGCCGATTCGCCTACAAAGGACCGGATCGGTTTGGAATCCCAAATGACGGTGGTGCAATGATTAATCAATTCAAAAATGACGCAAATGAAATTGTGGAATCGGTGTTCCGGTTTGGTCCAAAGCAGGGCTTGCTGGGGATTCTTTCTGAGCCAATTGAAGAGCAGTGCGATGTGAACCTTCCGACGGTCGTCTTGTTTAACGCCGGGATTGTGCACCGCGTCGGGCCGTTCCGAATGAATGTCGATATCGCTCGGCAGCTTTCACGCAGTGGCTTTCGGTGCTTGCGGATGGATCTGTCTGGGCTGGGTGATAGTGGCATGCGATCTGGCAAGCTGAATTCGCAGGAAAGAGCCATGCTCGATGCCAAGGACGCGTTTGATTCGCTGGTTGAACTTGGTTCCGAGGAATTTGTTGCACTCGGATTATGCAGTGGTGCTTTCAATGCATTTCAAAGTGCACTGCATGATCCGCGGGTCGTTGGCTTGGTATCGATTGATGGTGTTGCGTTTCCAACGGAAGGTTTTCGTCGGCGAGAAGTGACTCGAAAGATGAATTTCCGTTTTGTCCGTAACGCCATTAAACGCAGATTGGTTGGAGGCGATAGCGATGCGGCAAATGCAGGCGAAGCACTTGCCGAAAGTGAATTTTTTTCAGTTGAAGAAAATCCAGATCGCTGTCGATCCCAGTTTCATGAGTTGCAAAATCGGGGTGTGAAAATGAATTTTATTTACACCGGCGGGTTTGAGGAATTCAATGGTGAGCCGCAATTCGAAGAAATGTTCGGCGTTAATCCTAACGATCAAATACAACTAAGCTACTTTGCCGAATCGGAGCATACGTTTCCAATCGTCGACCATCGCAGATTGCTGGTGAGAAATGTTTGCGACTGGGCAAGTCGTGCATTTTGAGGGTGTTCGCCGAGTGTTTTGCAGCGTGGTTTGCTGTCATGATTCGTCGTTACTGATTTGCAAAACGAATTCGCAGTTGTTGCACTCAGTTCAACTCAGTTTTTAAGGCGGGTTTAGTTCCAACGCGTTTTTTCAATGTTTGAGTTTTTTAGTGGTCTTCGTTTTCGTTCGAAAGTTGTTGCTCTGGTCATCGTTGTGTTCGTAGCGATCATGGCAATCGCGATTCCATTCTTGATTATTCGCGAGCAAATCTTGCGACGACGTGGCAAGAAAAACTTACAGGCCGGGAACTTTCCAGCGGCGTTCGCGGCATTCAAGCGTCTTCTTCAAATCAATTTTTGCAGCGACCCGATATTCTCGGAGGCGGCCAAGTCATCTGCTGAAATCGCGATTGCCGGAATGCAATAAGCGTTATCGCGGGTTGGAATTCCAGCCGTTTTGCAGCAGGTCATAAAGATTCATCGTGAAGCTGCTGGTTGCATAAGCGAAGTCTAAACTGAAGAACGATGGACAAAAGAAAAAGTTGGATAATCAAATTGAACAGATGAAAGAGCATGGTCTGAAGCTTATTCCTCAGTTGACGTTTCCGGTTTCGGTTCAGGCAGTTTGGGCGGGCAGGCCGGATTGGAGCAGTCAGTATTTGGCGATGCTGATGGTGGCGGGCAACTAAGCAGTTCGCTGCACGGAACGGGTGCGGCAGTTCAGCCAAATGTTTCGTCGCAAAGTTTAGTGCCTCCAAATATGCCGACCGATGGCTTGGCGCCGCCGCCAGCTGGATCAGATCCAGGGCCGGTAACAGATCCGCTTTTGGGGAATCCGTTAGTCGGATCGCAGAGTCTTCCCCCCCTTAACTCCTTTAGATGGTGGTCCTTCTGTTGGCCCAGGTCAGTTGCCACCGACTTTACTGGCTGCTTCTTCAATGGCTGCTTCTTCACTGGCTTCTACGTCACTAGCCCCGTCTCCTGCGTCGCAGTCGTCAGTGGTGGCAGGTCATCACGCAGAAAAAAAAAAGATCAAATGCGTGTGCGGTAAATCGCTTTTCGGGGGGGCGAAACTGGGGGGCGAGTTGTGAAATTCCCGAGTTGCGGAGCTTTGTTGAAGGTTAAGTGATTGCTCCGCCGCCTCCAGTGAAGCGGCGATCACCTTGGATTGTTGATACACATTCGTTTGAATGCCCCCCGCGCGATTAGGAATTAGAGGCATATTAGTCCGTTTCGCTCCGTTTTCTGGCAAGCCATTGGGTAGCAACATAGCCGATTTTTGGGGCGGATTGGGCACCGATCAAGCCAATGACAAAATGGCACAAATCCTATTTGTCGAATATCGCCGACGCCGTATGGCTAGAAAAACAGTGCGTTTTCGATGTTTTCTGATTTAGACTTGCCTGTTTTGACATTGGCACATTCTTTGCGTGTACCTGCCCAAATCAATTGAATCACTGCCACTTTAACTGTGAGCAGTTTTCTACCTCAGCTGAATTGCGACTTTTGATTCAGGTTGAGTGCGGGTGTTCAGGCCTGCAGCTTTGATAACAAAATAATTTACCCTCAAAACAATATTTAACTTCTGATTTCTGGAGGAATTGTAGTGGCAAAACAAATGGTATTTGACGACGCCGCTCGTGCACCGCTTTTGGCGGGCGTGACGAAGCTGGCGAAGGCGGTCAAGAGTACCTTGGGACCGCGTGGACGAAACGCTGTTCTCGATAAGGGCTGGGGATCTCCTAAAGTAACTAAAGACGGCGTCACCGTCGCTGAGGATATCGAGCTAGACGATCCTTACGAAAATTTGGCTTGCCAATTGGTAAAAGAAGCTGCGAGCAAGACCAATGATGTTGCTGGAGATGGAACCACAACTGCAACCGTTCTTGCTGAGGCAATTTTTCGCGAAGGCCTGAAGATGATCGCCGCTGGTTGCGATCCGATGGCATTGTCGCGTGGAATCAACAAAGCTGTTGAAGCGGTTTCGGCATCTATTCGCAAATCGGCAACCCCGATTGATGCGAAAAACAAAAAAGAGATCCAGCAGGTTGCAACGATCGCTGGCAACAATGATTCAACCATCGGTGACGTTCTTTCGGAAGCCTTCTTGAAAGTTGGTAAGGATGGCGTGATCACGGTTGAGGAAGGTCGCAGCAGCGAGACCACGGTCGACGTTGTTGAGGGTATGCAGTTTGATCGCGGATTTTTGTCGCCTCATTTCGTTACCGACCAGGACAATGTAACCGTCGACTTTGATGACCCGTACATTTTGTTGTTTGAAGAAAAAATTTCCTCGAACAAGCCGTTGATTCCACTCTTGGAAGCTGTCAGCAAGGCCAACAAGCCGTTGCTGATTGTTGCCGAAGACGTCGAAGGCGAAGCCTTGGCGACATTGGTGGTGAACAAGATGCGAGGCATTTTGCAAGTTGCAGCTGTAAAAGCCCCTGGTTACGGTGATCGACGAAAAGCGATCATGGGTGATATCGGCGTTTTGACCGGTGGAAAGCCGATCTTCAAGGATCTTGGTATCGACTTGGAAAGCGTTCAGCTGAAAGATTTGGGTCGAGCAAAGAAGGTTCGCATCACTTCCGAAGATACCGTGATGGTTAGCGGTGCAGGGAGTAAAGCCGACATCGCAGGCCGCGTGCAGCAGATTCGAAACGAAATCGAAATCACTGACAGCGAATACGATAAAGAAAAGTTGCAAGAACGTCTCGCGAAACTTGCCGGTGGTGTTGCCCAGATTAATTGTGGTGCAGCAACCGAAACTGAAATGAAGGAACGGAAAGACCTGCTTGAGGATGCAAAGGCTGCAACCGCAGCGGCTTTGGCCGAAGGTATCGTTCCAGGCGGTGGTGTCGCGTTGATCCGAAGCGAAAAGGCCCTGAAGAAGTTGGACCTAACGGGTGATGAAGCAGCGGGTGCAAACATTATCGCCAAGGTTTTGGACTATCCACTTCGAGCCATTGCAAACAACGCAGGCGTCGATGGGGCAGTCGTTGTAAATCGTGTTCGTCGGCAAAAAGGGAAAACCGAGGGCTATAACGCGGACAAGGATACCTATTGCGACTTGGTCGCCGCTGGCGTGATTGATCCGGCAATGGTTGTTTGCACCGCTTTGCAAAACGCAGCAAGTGTCTCTGCATTGTTGCTCACCACTGAGTCGTTAATCACTGAAATTCCTGTCGAGGAAGAAGAAGCTGGTGGTCACGATCATCATGACCACGGCATGGGCGGTGGCATGGATCCCATGGGTGGCATGGGCGGCATGGGTGGAATGCCTGGCATGGGCGGAATGGGTGGCATGGGCGGAATGCCTGGCATGATGTAAACCGCGTTCCTAGAGGCCGTGATTGCACGGCCTCTGATTCGTTCTTTCAAAACAAACAAAAAATAAAACACAAAGGATATTACAAATGGCAAAAATTCGACCCCTCGATGACCGAATCGTTGTTGAACCAGTTGAAGCTGAAGAAATGACTGCTGGCGGAATCGTACTTCCCGATTCAGCTCAGGAAAAACCGCAACGCGGCAAGATTATCGCTTGTGGGCCTGGAAGGCTTTTGGACAGTGGCGAGCGTGGTTCACTTTCTGTCGGCGTTGGCGACGAAGTGATCTATGGAAAGTATGGCGGAACCGAAATCGAAGTAGACGGTGCCGAAGTTAAGATTCTTCGTGAGAGTGATATTCTCGCAAAGGTTGTTTGATAAGCGTTGTTAGCTTCAATGGGTGAATCGCCTACCGATTGACCCCCTCCGATACTTCAAATTCAAAATAACAAAGGTAATTCAATGGCAAAACAATTGCTTTTTGATGATAATGCTCGCCAGCGAATGTTGGCCGGGATTAATAAATTGGCGGACGCCGTTGCGACGACGATGGGTCCTACTGGGCGCAATGTGATTATCAATAAATCATTTGGTGGTCCGACTGTAACTAAAGACGGCGTGACTGTCGCAAAAGAAATCGAGTTGGAAGACCGCTTTGAAAACATGGGCGCAAAGCTTGTGGTTGAAGTGGCTCAGAAGACCTCTGATTTGGCTGGTGATGGAACCACAACTGCAACTGTTTTGGCACGTGCGATTTTCAAGCAAGGGCTGAAAAACGTTGTCGCAGGTTGCAATCCAACGGCAGTTCGACGTGGAATCGATAAGGCTGTTGCTGCGGCGACTGAGCATTTGGTTTCGATGAAGAAAGATATCTCCAAGAAAGAGCAGGTTGCTCAGGTTGGTGCGATCTCTGCCAACAACGACATGGAGATTGGCGAAATGCTCGCCGAGGCACTTCATCGCGTTGGACAAGATGGTGTGATCACTGTCGAAGAGGGTAAAACGACGGAAACCAAAGTCGATTACGTTGATGGTATGCAGTTCGACAAGGGCTATGTATCACCTTACTTCATCAACGATCCAGGCTCGATGGAATGCTACCTCGAAAATGCTTTGATTCTTCTGTATGAGAAGAAGATCAGTAACCTTCGTGATTTGGTTCCAATCCTTGAAAAAGTAGGGCAATCTGGTCAGCCACTTCTGATTATTGCGGAAGATGTCGATGCCGAAGCATTAACGCTTTTGGTTGTGAACAAGCTTCGCGGCACGTTGAATGTTTGTGCTGTGAAGGCACCAGGTTTTGGTGATCGTCGCAAGGCAATGCTTGGCGATATTGCTACATTGACTGGCGGTACTTTGATCTCTGAGGATCTAGGTATCAGTCTGGAGAATTTATCGGTTGATCATCTTGGTAAAGCCAAGAAAGTCAGTGTCGATAAAAACAACACGACGATCGTAGAAGGTGCTGGTAAGCCTGCGGATCGTGAAGCTCGAGTTGCTCAAATTCGTAAGCAGATCGAACAGACCGATAGCGATTACGACAAGGAAAAGTACCAAGAACGCTTGGCTAAACTTTCTGGTGGCGTTGCGGTTATTTCTGTTGGTGCAGAGACCGAAGCCGACATGAAGCAGAAAAAAGCACGTATCGAAGATGCTCTGCATGCGACTCGCGCAGCTGTTGAAGAAGGAATTCTTCCTGGCGGTGGCGTGGCGTTGCTTCGGTGCAAATCGGCTGTTGAAGGCATTCGCAAAGCTGCCAAAGGCGACGAGCGAGTTGGCGTCGACATTGTTCTCGGTGCTTTGGATGCTCCACTTCGTCAAATCGTTGACAATGGTGGCCTGGATGGTTCGGTTGTGGCAGACGAAATTTCCGAAAAGGCTGATTCATACGGCTTTAATGCGAACACCGGCGAGTACGGTGATTTGTTGAAAGCAGGCGTGATTGATCCGGTTAAAGTTGTTCGAACCGCACTCACCAATGCTGCAAGTATTGCTGGATTGCTTTTGACAACCGATGCGATGGTCTCAAACTTTGATGACGATGACAAAAACAAGGCAAAAGTTGAAGGCGCAATCGCCTAGTATGCGTTTTTGAAAACTCTGCATCATCCGATTTTTTGTAATGCTGAATCAATTGTGAGATTGGTTGGGTGGAGCAAATGAGAATCGGTTTACATAAAGGGCCACTTCATTCGAGGTGGCCCATTTTTTGGACCTGTCGGAATCTTAAATCTTTGGCTTGGGCTGAAGAAGTTAAATTCGAATGTCTGTGACATTGATCACTCCGGAATATGAGCAAACTAGATTACTACGAAGTGCTTGGCATTTCCCGCGATGCGAGCGGTCGCGAAATTTCCAGTTCTTATCGGAAGCTTGCCGTTAAGTTTCATCCGGATAGTAATCCGGGTGACGAGGAAGCCACTGAAAAGTTTAAACAAGCAGCTGAAGCCTACGAGGTCCTGTCTGACGACGAAAAACGTTCTCGTTATGATCGGTATGGTCATGCAGGCGTCGAGGGTGCAGGGAGTGGATTCGGATCGGCAAGCGATATTTTCGAAGCGTTTGGTGATATGTTTGGAGGCTCCGGCGGAGGGGGGATCTTCGAAAGTTTCTTTGGTGGCGGAGGATCGCGTGACGGCGGTCGGCAAGTTCGCAAGGGTGCGAATGTTCGTGTCGATATGACGTTGACGCTGGAAGAGGCGGCCGAGGGTGTCACGCAAAATATCAAGATCCCGCGTTCGGAGAAATGCGATTCTTGTGAAGGCTCGGGTTGTAAACCTGGTTCTCGACCCAGCATGTGTGGTACGTGCGGGGGACTGGGGCAGGTCCTTCAGCAACGCGGCATATTGCGGATGCAAACTACCTGTCCAGAATGCCGTGGTGAAGGAAAACGAATTGATGATCCGTGTCGAGATTGTCGCGGAAGTGGATTTAAAAAATCAAAAGTCGATGTTGAGATTCAAATTCCCGCTGGCGTCGACGATGGGACTCGAGTTCGAGTCACCGGGCAGGGTGAGCCTAGTCCGGATGGTGGCCCGGCGGGTGATTGCTACTGTTTCATTTCGGTGAAGGAGCACAATCTCTTTCGTCGTGATGGAGAGCATTTGATTCTTCAAATGCCGATCACCTATACCCAAGCGGCTCTTGGTGCCACGATAGAGATTCCAACGCTTGAGGGTCCGGAGGATCTGACGATCGCTGCCGGAACGCAATCCAACGAAGTCTTTCGAATACGAGGAAAGGGGATTGCTGATCCGCACTCGGGCCGCAAAGGCGACTTGCATATTCAAATCAATATCGAAACACCAAAGAAATTAAATAAACGCCAAGAGGAACTTTTGCGAGAGCTGGCGGAATTGGAAGAGGCCCATGTCTCACCGAAACGAAAGTCGTTCCTTGAATCGATTAAAGATTATTTTGCGCCGGCAGCGGATGAGTAGTCTCTACGTTATGGATTCAAATAGGTTGAATAGGAGTTGAATGGATGAGCGAAAACAACGAAAAAGATGAGGCGGAAATTCTTTCGTTTGATGAAAACGAAAATTCAACCACTCCAACTGAGAAAGCGTTCGAAGAAATCGACGTGGAAAACATGAGCGAAAATTTAGAAGGCGAAAATCCGGAAACCCAGTCATCGGAAGTAGGTGAAAACGAGGTCTCTGAATTGGATCAATTGAAGGCTGAGGTTGCCGAAAAGAGTGATCTTTTACTTCGTGCCGCCGCAGAAATCGAAAACGTTCGGAAACGAGGTCGGCGTGATGCAGAAGAAGCTCGCAAGTTTGGATCCACCGGCTTGCTGAACGATCTCCTAGGGATTGTCGACAATCTGAATCGTGCTGTTGAAGCGGCCGAGCTCAGTGAAGAGTCTTCGTCGTTATTGTCTGGTGTAAAAATGGTCACAGGCGAGCTGGATGCAATCCTTGAGAAGTATCAATGCAAGAAAATTGTTTCGCTCGGCCAACCTTTTGATCCCAACTTGCATGAGGCGATTCAGATGCAGCCTAGTGAGGAATTTGCGGCAAATCTTGTTTCACTCGAAGCTCGGACCGGCTACCAGTATCATGATCGTGTCCTGCGAACTGCTCAGGTTTTTGTATCCACAGGAAGTCCATAATCCTTATGGAATGTCGAATCCTGGAATCCGCAATTTGAAAACAGTCAGCGAATTTTTTTTTGTAATCACCCAGTCCAACAGATATTCGAGTCAATAATGCCTACCTACGATTACGAATGCGATGCGTGCGGTCATACGATGGAACTCTTTCAAAACATCTCGGAAGATCCAAAAAAAAAGTGTCCCGAATGCAAAAAGAACAAGTTGCGTCGTTTGTTTGGAACGGGGGCGGCGATCGTTTTCAAAGGATCGGGGTTCTACGAGACAGATTATCGTAGTGAATCTTATAAGAAGGGTGCTGCGGCCGATAAGAAAAGTGCTGAGGTAAAGTCGTCTGATTCCAAATCTAAAACGGATTCCAAGAGTTCATCAACTTCGAAATCGAGTGAATCGAAGTCCTCTGGATCAACACCCAAGAAGAAGGACTAACTGACTGCGATGCGACGTCCGACTTGTCCTACATGCGAGAAACTGGTTGACATTGCAGCCAACCCGCACCGACCGTTCTGCTGTGAACGATGTCAATTGATTGATCTTGGACGATGGTTCGACGAAGGTTTTTCCATTCCCATTGAGGGCGAAGAGGACAAACAACTGGATCCGGATGCGGACTACAGTGATTCAGAGGATTGACTGACTGTTACAATGCGTTTGTTATGGCTTTAACTGGCGATTCCCAATGTAGCGTTGGAAAATAGCCTGATCGGTCACATTGCTTTACGAAACAGGTTGCATAAAACGTTGGGGTAGGGCGAGAAGCTTTGCTTTAAAGCAGACGGTTGGCCCCAAAGTTAGTCTGGATTCGATCAGTTTTTGGGTGGATCGGACTTTTTTCATTTTGGAAAAATCTTTAATATTGGTGATGTCTTCGTAGATGTCATATTTCGCCCATTTTAATTTGTCAGCATCCAAAATGACGCAAGATGTTCGTGTTCTCCAGGCCATTTCTTGGCGTGATC
>CAJQQR010000256.1 GCA_905480545.1 uncultured Pirellulaceae bacterium | reverse complement strand
ACGCATTTCGAAACCTCCATGACAATAAATACGCTATCAAGCGTGAAATTCCGTGATGCTGTTATATTCGTCAGATCGCGAAGCAAAAGTTTAATCGTTAAAGTCGTTTTATTTTGAAATTCCCAAAAACAACGCTTTTCGTCGGTTTTTAGCGGAAATTCACGGTCATCTCAAGCTCGCACAAGCAGGTCGAATCGGAAAACCCATCCTCAAATGAGGTCCCCGCCCAAATCTGAAGGCCGTTATCGGTGGAGAAGTCGAAACAAACCTTTGCCCAAACACCACCGGGCTGAAGGGCATCAAGCAATTGATAACCGAGTACTCGACGGTCATCCAGCCTCTATGCCGCTTGAAATGAGCGATGCGTTTCCCAATAGACAGAAGCAATTAGCGGCGGTCGCCAGGATCGACCATCGGATCGGTCGGCATCGGGTCGGTCGGCATCGGAGGCACATTCGGCGAACCGGGCAGAATAGGGGACTTGATAGAATTCTCTGAATCCGCTGGCAAGCCGCTCATCGGCGTTTGAGTGGCATCGAAAACCGCAGACGCTTTAGAATCTGCTGACTGTTCTACGGTAGCAGTCGCCTTCACTTTAGGTGCTTGGAGCGCGGCCTCATCACGTAAACGACGATTCTCACGTTCCTCCATCGCCATGACACGCTCTTCCATTTCCTTGCCGGGCTTAAACGTAACGACAAATCGTTCGGCCACGTCAACCTTCTCGCCCGTGCGTGGATTGCGAGCTTTTCGTGCAGCCCGCCGTTTAACCTGAAAAACACCGAATTTACGCAGTTCGATTCGGCCCTCGTCTACCAAGATATCGACAATCGCATCAAACGTCTTTTGAACGATTTCTTTCGTCTTCTGCTGTGTGAGACCAATTTCGTTAGAAATCGTTTTTACAATCTCTTTTTTGGTCTTTTTCGTCATCAATCACAAATGCCCTGTTTTTCCCGCTGGATTAGTCACAAGTGTAGGTGGCATAAAGACTAATGTCAATAAAAAGAGCGCTGAGGAGCCCGCTATTGCGACGAACGAATCGACGCAAACCCTTACCAATAAAGCACTTAGGCGAATTAACCTGTTTTTCAGGAATCACTGGACGCAAGTCATTGCTATCTAAGCATTTACGTCAAATTTTAATTTTTGATCGCTGATCTTCGATCTGGACAAGATCGTGCAGCTTTCCCGTTCCACTACCGGGACATTCTTCACACGTCTGCTTCCAAGTCGCCTCTGACTTGAGGTTGGAATCCCAAAACGGCCAAGTTCGACACTGGCGTGGTCGAGCCTCGTAGACATTGCAACCGCGCGTCTGCTCATCAAAAAAGACGCAATCTCCATTCGGGAATTCAATCAATGATTTTCGAATCCCAATCTTTCGAACGTACAGCCGCTCAAACTCTTCAATGTCGGATTCCCCGATCACCGCCGCGATATCTTCGATTTCTTGCTTGTTAACCCAGACCCAACCAGGCGCCCCGGTGCAACAATCCCCGCAGCCAGAACAAGTAAACTTGAGACCGTCCTTATACCAAAGCTCTTCATCCGAGGTATTTTCGCCATCCGAATTGGCGGGAGATTTCTTTGCCGACATCGCTGTAAAGTTATTCGCTAAATTAAAAAGATGATGAAACGGATTGAACAGCACCGATCGCCAGTGCAATTTCGGATTCCGTGTTGAATAAGCCGAAGCTAAATCTAACACATCCGTCCGAAGAACCAATGCTGGGATGAATCAAAGCTGCGCAATGGTGACCGGCGCGGCATTCAATTTGAAAAGCATGATCCAAGACACTGGCAAACTCACTCGAAGCCAAAACGGGAGTCAAAAAACTTACGATCCCTGATTCCAAATTTTCCAGGTCGGTTCCAGAAACGAGTTCAATATTGTTGATTTTTGAAATGCCGCTAACGAATTTTTCCGTAAGCATCCCCTTTTTTTTGGCGACAGAATCGATACCTGCGTTCAATACAAACTCTACTCCAGCATCCAACCCGACCAAGCCCAGAACATTGTGATTGCCGACCTCAAACGCGTCGGGGTAAATGATTTGGTTCTCATCTGAATGACTTGACGCCCCCGTCCCCCCCTGACGGATCGGACGAAGCCGTTTTTGTGCTTCTTCATTGACAATCAAACATCCCGTTCCCAGCGGGCCAAAAAGCGATTTATGCCCTGGAAACGCCAACATATCGACATTCCATTTCGTAAAGTCGATATGTTGCTGCCCAACTGATTGAGCGGCGTCAACTAACAACATGGCACTTGATTCCTTAACGACCGCACCGATTTCCTGAATTAAGTTCGAGGCACCGGTGACATTACTGGTGTGAATCACGGCAACCAGTTTGGTGCTTGGCCTTAATTCGGCCTGGATTGCCGCAGCAGAAACGCGGCCATGATCGTCGCAAGTGACTCGCGACACCTCGATCAGGTTGCGATCCTCTAAATGTCGAAGCGGACGCAAAACGCTGTTATGTTCTGCCGTCGTTGTAATGACATGGTCACCCGGTCTTAGGTGTCCATGAATCGCAAGATTTAACGAATCAGTGCCGTTGAATGTAAAAATGACTTCATCAGAGTTCGAAGCTCCAACGAGCGTCTTTAATTTTTGACGCAACGTCAGAACCATTTGCCGGATTTGATCCGGTTTTGCCCCAGTGCTTCGGCCAAATCCAACTCCCACTTCACGCTGAAATCGATCAATCGCGTCGTAAACGGCATCAGGCTTGGGCCAACTGGTCGCCGCGTTATCAAAATAAATTCGTTCCGACATTGAATCATTCAAAGTTTTGATTGAATTCAGCAGATCGCTGATCCGTGACAAATGACAAGATAAGTCTTTTGTCTTGCTTGCACAACTTTGGCACGATGGATTGGCTTACCACCAAAGCACTCCTGCATGCAGCGGAACAGCAACTTCAAAACTTTGATTGGCGGACGTTTCACGCGAATCAGCTTAGAGTCCAAACTTCAAATCGACTCATGGACCATTCCTTGCCCCCCAGACCATCAACTGTCGCCTCTACTGTTCATTTGATTGAACCACTTCATTGTCGTGCAAATAGTCATCGGAGACCGGGTAGTTTCGAAATTGAATGGAATAATACTGCTCAAACCACTCGCCAATTTCTTTTTCCATGGTTGTGTCGTAAGTTGGCTTGACGTGAAGCGTTTTGCCTTCGGGAGAAAGCCGAATGTCACCCTGGTCTACAATAATCTCACCGGCTTTTACCACCATTCGCGGCATCTCGAACATCATTTCCTTATTTTTGTTCGGTGTATAAACGGTTAAGTCCGCATCGGCTCCGGGTGCGAGATGCCCTTTGTTTTTCAAGCCTAAAATCTTTGCTGGGCCGCTTCGTGTGATAATGCAAATCTCGTACAGCGTGTATTCACGGGTGATATCACCAAGCAAACTGCGTTCTTGAACTTCCTTTGGAACGGTTTTCAAGACATCCTGTCGATAGGTGGCATCCATCAGCAAACGAATAATTTGCGGGTACGCAAGGAAGGAACCACCGTTTGGATGGTCCGTACTCATGACAACTTTCCATGGATCGGTCACCAGCAAATACCACTCCAAACCAATCGCCCATTGAAGCGCATGCACCAGACTCTTGTTTCGATACTTGATCGGCGCGATTCCGCAACCAGCTTCCATTTCGGTGTCAGCACTGAACCATTTGGTGCCGTAAAGATTCGCAAGGAAGTAACCAAGCGGTCCGTCCCCCGTCATGCTTGTCGTCGAACCGAAAAGGACCTGGCCAACATCAACCGTCAGGTTATCGTGTTCGTTGATGTAGTCCGCCAACGGTGCAACTTTTGAATTGAAAGTATTTTCGTCCCCTTCCCCACCTCCGTAGCTGTGAAACTGAATATGAGTCAAATGCCCCTTGTGACCCTCTAGTGCCTTCATCGTTTCAAGCGTCGTTTGCCAGTTTCCTGGCATCCCCAATTCGTTGCAGTGAATGTGCACTGGATGCGGCAACTTCAATTCGTTTGCAGCGGTCACAAGACCACGAATGATCTGCCGTGGTGTCACGTTATAAAGATCAACGGTCTCATCCAAGCCGCTTACGTTGCCACTCGGCAGATTCTTCCAGGCTTCAACGCCGCCCGGATTTACAATTTTTGGGGCAAACCCTTTGGTCGCATTTAAGAGCCAACCCACAAAGTTCTTTAGCTTTTCGGGCTCGTCATCTTGAATCGATTTCATCACATAATGGTTGTTTCCCATCAGTGTAAAGAAACCTTTGTCCAAACAAGGCGTATCGGCGAACTCCTCATGAGCATGTCGAGCGGACAATGGTGGAATGGCCGCATCGAATGCAGTGGTGTAACCGAGTCCTACGTACTTGTAGCCTGTGGCGAACGTACTCGGCACGCTTCCCATGGTTCCGCTATGCGTGAACTCGGTCCGCATTACCGGGTCGGAGTTCCGCTTTTCTTCCGGACGCATTTTCCGAGCCGTGTTGACTTTTGGCCCGGCTATATGGCAATGCATGTCAATGCCGCCCGGCATCACAACTAATCCTTCGGCATCAATCGTTTGGGTTGGGCGAAAATTGGGATCTGTGATCGGTGCGATGATTTTACCATCTTTGATCCAGACATCGCAAATCTCACCATTGACGCCGTTTATCGGATCGTAAACTTCGCCACCTTCGATTTTTAGAACAAAATCAGACATTCAACTCTTTGGTTAAAACAAGATACTCATTTTCTAACCTATTGAACGAAAAAACTCATGGCCGGTTGAATAAGTGACGTCGATTCGTTTCGTTTTTTGGGAAAAAGCTCCTGATCGAAGAGCCTGCCGATTGCTGTCACCATGTGGACCAACTGGCAGACGGTCGTTTCAGCCATTTCGAAAGATTCATCCAAGACGGTTTGTTTCGCGGTTTCTGCCATGCAGTTTTTGCAAGAATCGCTTAAGATGGAACTGCGCCTTTTTTCAATCATAAACATTTCAAATCGGACTCATGCGAACAACTTTTGAAAATTCTAGATTGCATTCACGACTTGCCGTTTTAACCCTGCTCCTGTCGTTTGGATGCTGGACTCAAGTTTTCGCGCAGCAAAACGGCGTTCCAGCAGAACTGATCTCCACTTCCACGCTGCCACATTTTCCGTACAACGCTACCAACAAGTCATTAGGTCAACTCGATTCGAACATCGGTCGCCGGGTTCCAGACTTTGTCCTAACCGACCTAAAAGGTAACAAGACCGCGTTCAGCGACTTCGGAGAATCAGAATTTGCGGTCGTCGTCTTCCTTGGAACGCAATGCCCAATTGGTAATGCCTATGTCCCCATCCTTGCCGATTTGCAAAAAAAGTTTGCGGACAAAGAAGTAAAAGTCATTGGCATCAATGCCAACCTCCAAGACTCAGCTGATGACATCAGGAAACATGTCTCCGAATTCAGCATCAAATTCCCGGTTTTGATTGATAACGATCAAGAGTCCGTTGATTTATTTGGAGCAACACGAACGCCAGAGGCATTTGTTTTAGATCGGCGGCGCAATATTCGATATCACGGCCGAATCGATGACCGGTTTGGTTACAGCTTTAAAAAAGCCAAGGCCTCGCGTAACGATTTAGAAATCGCGATCCAGGAATTGGTTGACGGCAAAGAAATCTCTGTCGCCCAAACCAAGCCGCTCGGTTGCTTAATCACGCGCAATTCCAAACTAAAACAATCGGGCGAGATTACCTACACGAAACATGTCGCCAAGATCATGAACGATCGCTGTGTTGAATGCCATCACACCGGAACAGCCGCTCCATTTGAATTAGATTCTTACGAGCAAGCGAAGAATTGGTCGGAAATGATCAAGGAAGTCGTTCAACAGCGTCGCATGCCACCTTGGGAAGCTGACCCTCGCTTCGGAAAATTCAAAAACGATCTTCGAATGAACCAAGATGAAATTGACACCCTCGTCGCTTGGATTGATGACGGAGCGCCATATGGCGAGGCAAAGGAATTGCCCCAGTTAAAGAAGTTTGTCGACGGTTGGACAATCGACGAACCGGACGCAATCTTCAAAATGCCAGAAGAATTTACCGTAAAAGCAAATGGCGTCGTTAAATACCAATATTTCGTGACGCAGACAAACTTCAAAGAACCTAAATGGATCCAAGCTTCCGAAGCGCGGCCGGGCAACCGCTCAGCCGTGCATCACATCATTGTATATGTGCGGGAAAAAGGCTCCAAAAGAATGTCTGCACTGCCGGCAATAGCAGGTTTTGCTCCTGGTGAAGAACCCATGGTCTTTCCCAAAGGCACCGGCTACCGAATCCCAGCCGGTGCCGAGCTTGTTTGGCAAGTCCATTACACGCCGACCGGGAAGATCGAGACGGATCGCTGCGACGTTGGCTTGATTTTCTGCGAAGAGAAACCTGAACGCGCCGTTGAAATGAACCTGGCGATCAATCGAGACTTCGTGATCCCCGCTAAGGCGAAAAACAAAAGAGTGGTTGCCAGAAGAACGATCAAAAAAGACGTCGAATTGATCTCGCTGATGCCGCACATGCATTTACGCGGTAAGAGCTTTAAATACGTTGCCAAGTATCCGAACAAACCATCGGAGATCTTATTGAGTGTTCCGAACTACGATTTCAATTGGCAACATCGCTACCGATTGGCCGCGCCCAAATTCATTCCGGCAGGTACCGTGATTGAATGCACCGCCTATTATGACAACTCTCAGGAAAACCCGGCAAATCCCAAACCAGATCAAAGTGTGCGATGGGGGGACCAAACGTTTGAAGAAATGATGATCGGCTTTTTTTCCTATGTGTCGGCAAAGAGCAAGAACTGAGTTGCAACAAGCTCTGGATCGCTCGATGGCGTTGTGCTCGCGTTTTTCATCAAACCGACCACATCGTTTTTCGGTAGAATGGAGCGTCCCTACTCTAGTGGCAAAAGCCCATGACTCGATTTGTAACAGCAATACTAATTTCGTTGTCCTGCGGAATCTTTCTTTTTGCAAATCGTTTTCAAAAAGTTGAGTCACCCAAACCGGCGTTTCCGCGATTGCAAAAAGTCGTTGAAACGGCCGAAAACATCGAATTTACGGCAACGCTTGCTCCGCAAGAGAGGTGGGGCCAACTGGAAGATGATTCCGACGGAGTTTACCGACCGAAGCAAACCCCATGGCGACGTCGTCCACTGCCCAATCGCAGCGACTTCCCAACCTGGAAAATCGAATCAAAATTCGAGCGTGACGTTTTTACATTTGTTCGAATTCAATACGACGCCTATGGCCCCTTTGGCTGGTGGGATCGCTGGGACAATGACTATCCGGACGGTGATTGGAATTTTTCTTTTCGCTTGAAACAACTCACCTCGATGGAAGTCGCTCCTAACGGCAAAGTTCTTCGCCTTTCCGACCCAGAACTACTCAACCACCCTTTTGCTTACATGGCGGGCGTACAATACATGCGGCTCGATTCAAGGGAACAAGCTGCATTCCGCCGATATTTGCTCAATGGTGGATTCGTCATGATGGACGATTTCTGGACTGACGATGCGATCGATAATGTGTTTCAAGAAATGCAACGCGTTCTCCCAAACAGTAAGCCTGTGGAGCTATCGCTCGATCATCCCATTTTTCACCTGGTGTACGATCTGAAGGAACTCCCTCAAGTCACCGATTTGAAAACATGGCAAGAGGGCTACAAATTTGAGCATTGGCACCGAGGCTACACCTCCGATCAAGCCCCACATTTTTGGGCTTATTTCGACGACAACGATCGGATGGTTGCGTTACTCTGTCATAACAATGACGTTGGTGATGGCTGGGAACGCGAAGGTGAAAACCGCGAGTACTTCCTGGAATTTTCGGAAAAGAAATCTTATCCACTTGGGATTAATATCATCACATATGCGATGACTCACTAGGGTCCAGCCAAACGATGATGACATTCCCTAACACAATAAAATCACCTAACACAAAAAAATCAATCGAACGTTCACGCCCCAAACTCTCACCGACCTGCAACATGACAACATACTTCCGGTTCGTCGCTCTTCCGTTTTTTTACCTCTTCTGCACCACCTACCTTGTTCAGATTGCAGCGGGAAATGATGAAGGTCAAAACGAGCAAGTCACTCGTGTTTTCATCTTTGCTGGACAATCGAATATGGTGGGTTCGGATTCAAAGGCAAAAGACATCGAACGTTTTCCGCCATTTCGCGGGTTGGAAAAGCCTCAGCCCGATGTCAAGTTTTCATATTGCATCGGTCGTGAAAACAAGATGAAATCCAACGGTTGGGTTGATTTAAAACCGGTAAACAACGTCGTTGGACCTGAACTTTCGTTCGCCAGAAAAGTAACGCAAACCATTGATTCCCCCATCGCGATTATCAAGGTTGCCGCTGGTGGCACACATTTGGGTGGTGATTGGAATCCTGATCATCCCAAGGGCTTCAAAATGTATCCGCTCGCCCTTGAGGTCGTTCGCAAATCACTTGCCGAACTTGAGAACCAAAACATCAAATACAAAATAGAAGGTTTCATGTGGCACCAAGGCGAAAACGACATGTTCGAAAAAGACTACATGCCAAACTACGGAGCAAACCTCAAGAACTTCCTCGCGTCGTGGCGACGTGATCTAAAAACTCCAAACCTGAAGTTCTACATCGGTGAGCTTTGCACAAAGACAATTTGGGGAATGGACCTTCGGCCGCGGATGTATGCAATCAGCCAGGGACAAAAATCGGTCGCCAATGCTGATGTCCTAGCCGAGTACATTCCCACGTCGCATGTTGGTGTGGAAATCGGCGGTGGCGTCGGATTGCATTATCACTATGGAACGCTGGGACAACTGGAACATGGAGTGAATTATGCGGACGCTTATCTTCGCACGATCGGAAAACTGAAAACAAAAACGCGCAAGCTCAAGGACTGGCCCTATCGGAAAAACAGCTCGGTCAAACTGTTCGTGTTAGCGGGGCATCGGAACATGGAAGGAGAACGCGCATTTGTCCAAGACATCAATCCTGAATCGGAGTCGGCCAAGTTATTGATCGACAATCCGAAAATAGCATTTAAGTACAGCATCGGTGGCGGCTTCAAAAAATCGGACGGCTGGGAACCACTGGGACCGGCAGGATACTACGACACCTTCGGACCAGAATTAAGTTTCGGACGTTCCATCTCGACCGCTTTTTCTCAGAAAAACAATCCTGCTCAGCAAATCGCGATCGCAAAGTTCACTCACAGCGGAACCCAAGTCATAGACTGGTCGCCTGAAGGCAGCATGGCCAAAGACCGTAACATCTATCCAGAATTTATCGCGTTCATCAAGCAATCAATGAAGGAGCTTTCGCAACGTGGGCATGATGTTGAATTGGCTGGCGTCTTCTATCACTTGGGGGAAAATGACATGTCCTTTTCCCCATTTCGAAAGCAAGCTGCCTCTTGGCTGAACGCTACGATTATTCAGAGTCGAGCCGAATTGGAATTGCCGGAGTTAAAGTGGTTTGTAACTCAGCAACCGCCCACTGATGATAAAAACGTCAACAATATTGACGTCGTGGGAATGATGGAAAAGCAATTCGCAGAAGACCCAAACACGAATCACATCAAAGCTTTTGATCTACCGGAACAGGAAAAGAAACTTGTCCTCGATTCAAAAGGCGTCATCGCACTTGGCGAACTTATGGCGGAATCGTACCTGAAAATCCCAGCGACCGATCAGTAACGCTGGCGTTCAGTAACTCTGGCGATCAGTAACTCAAGACCATCATCCGGAGCAGATTCTAAACTCGCCTCCAAAGCCATGCTCTTTTTAGGCGAGACGAATTGCTCTGGAGGTCTCGAAGCTTTCATACGCTCGGTCAACGATCAGTCTGGCTCGGTAAGCATCTTCGATATCATTGGTTTTTCGGATCAAACTGGTGACCGCACGATGAAAAAGTGTCAGTAACTGCTCCCCAACCGGCCGATCAGCCTCAAGGGATTCGGTATGCTGGCCGCCTTCATCAAACCAAATAATGGTGGTTGGGGAGTCAATATAAGCTACCCCGCGTTCGCAAGAAACCTGCACTTTGGCTGGCCGTCGAAAGCTGATTGCGTCCTTCCAATCTTCCGGCATTAATCGAGCCATACGGATTTGAGCGTTCGCGGACGCCTTTCCCTTTTCATCCTCAAACCCAAGGCTTAGTAACTTAAATTCGGAAACCGAATCACCACTCAGCTCCGAACTACTATTCGATTCTGGGAGATGACTCCCACTTTCGTATTCGTGCCGAATCCCCTGCACCGAGCTTGGTGATTCACCAATGATATAACTGCACCAATCAATTAGCTCCAGCATCAATTTCCCATCGTCGCTGCAACCTCGCATCAGCGATGCACTTGTTTTGGCTTTTCGCTGCGTCATGCGTTCTGTGCAAAAAATCATTTTGGGTTTGCCCAGGCGTGTCGCAATCAATTCTTTCAAGCGAATCGTTGCCGGAGTATGCCGCCTGGCAAACTCCGCCATAAAAGCAACGCCAGATTCCTCGACTCTTTTTTTGATTTGGCCGGCCCGCGTGGGATCCATATCGAGCGTTGTCGAGCTGTAAATTGCTTTTCCGAAATCACACGCCGCAAGCAATGGCAAGGCACCAACCCAATCCCGCCCCAAACAAAGGACGGCATCGATATCTTCTCGCTGAATCAACGCGCGAAATCCATCAAACTGCGTCGCATTAAAATCATTTGCGACGTTGCGGGACTTGATAGCGATATCCGAACAAACACCTTTGACTTCAAATCGATCCGACAAAGACTTTAAGGCTGGGCGATGA
Organism: uncultured Pirellulaceae bacterium; assembly: GCA_905480545.1. Taxonomy (GTDB): domain Bacteria; phylum Planctomycetota; class Planctomycetia; order Pirellulales; family Pirellulaceae; genus JABAAE01. The sequence goes on along the minus strand of CAJQQR010000256.1, from coordinate 1,615 downwards.
AGCGTCTCCCAATCTTCACCAATTCCGATCACACCAACGTTTAACTTCATATATTGTTATTAACTCAGGTTCGCTAAAGTAGCCTTCTCGAATCGGCACATTATATCGCCATCGAACCGTGTTGCAAAAACTTTGCTCAATTCTTTGAAAGTTTTTTAATCCGAGCAGTCATGACTTCGACTGAACATCAATGCCGATCGAGCATTCGACAAAAGATCGTAAATATTTGTTTCCCTTTATCAAAATAGACGCTTGAAGCTCTCCGTAATCATCCCCGCCCTGAACGAAGCAGCCACCATCCATCGGGCTATTTCTTCCTGCAGGTCTGCCGAAGCCCATGAAATCATCGTGGCCGATGGTGGCAGTCGCGACCAAACCGTTTCAATCGCAAAGAGCTGTGGTGCCACAGTGGTTTCAAGCGCCGCTGGTCGTGGAATTCAACTGAACGCAGGTGTCGAACAAGCCGACGGTGATGTACTTATGTTTCTTCACGCTGACAATTGGCTATCAGATTCGATCGGTAAGCAACTGAGTTCTTTTTTTGACTTTTCAAAGGGCGACTACTGCTGTTTTCGACAGCGGATCGATGCGGCAGGCTGGATCTATCGAGCGATTGAATGGGGCAACACAATGAGAGCTCAGGTCCAGAAGTTACCTTACGGAGACCAAGGGGTCTGTGTGTCACGCCGGCTATTGGAAAGCGTCGGAAATTTTAAAGAAATACCACTAATGGAAGATGTTGATATTGCCACTCGTCTATCCAAAATCGCGTCGCCGAAAGTACTTGAGGGCCCCTTGTACGTGTGTGGCCGGCGTTGGCAAAAAAACGGCCCAATTTTGCAAACATTCCGAAATTGGCTGACGATGTTGCGATACCGGTTTGGAGCGTCACCGACTCGGCTCTCGAAGTCCTACAATAATGATAACAGGGTTTTGAAAGATTAGATTTGGAACTTACCGCTGGCCTCGAAAGATCGAAAACGCACGAACGGTCAGGAAAATGAGCATTAGGAAAGAAAGTCTTTCAAAACGGTTGTTGACAAGGAAATATCTGATTCGGTAGAATCCTGACCTTCGATGATAAAGATCGGGCGATTAGCTCAGTTGGTTTAGAGCACCTGCCTTACAAGCAGGGGGTCACAGGTTCGAGTCCTGTATCGCCCACTTAAGTTTCAGCAATAAATAGCATATCGAAACGCTTCTGCGTTACCGGATTCAGCGACTCCGAGCGATTAATCATTTACGGAAATTTCCGTAAACGAATCGCAAAGAGGAACCGCCGATGATTAAATCATCATCTAAATCCGTCAAGACTCCCCGAATCCCGTCCTATCGCAAGAAGACGGTCAAAACATCCTCAGGCATTCGATCCTATGCCGTTGTAACATTTGATCGCAAGGATATTGTCCTTGGTCAATGGAACACCCAAGCCAGTAAACAAGAGTACCAACGGGTCATCGCTGAATGGCTGGCAGCTGGCAAAGTATCATCCAAGCAGGACGTCATCACCGTTTCCGAGATTTGCGTTGATTACACCAAGGCATCAAAGAAGCGGTATCAGGACAAAGACGGCAATCCAACGGAAGAGTTCAAAACAGTCCAGCGCATCATGAGG
>CAJQQR010000255.1 GCA_905480545.1 uncultured Pirellulaceae bacterium | reverse complement strand
CCCAAGCGTTTGAATTTGCGGTCTGCGGCAAACACAGTCACTTTGCCAGCTTCAGAAACGACGTAGATTCTGTCTTGAATGCAGATTGGCGAAGACCAATACGCGCCGCCCAGCCGCTCTCGCCAGAGGACTTTTCCTGTTTCGATTTCAACGCACTGCGCGATGCCTTTATCCGACACCAAAAAGAAAAGGTCATCATGAACGACTGGTGTCGGAACGTAATTCGCGTTTCGGTCGACTTTGTAGGCCAGTTTGGCGTCGGTGCCAGGTTTGATTGCGACGACAAAATTACCACCACCGCCTGAGCCGCAACTACCCAGTATCATTCCACCTGCAATTACGGGGGATGAAACCGTTCGTTTATTAAACGCGTTGTCGTAGCTCCAATTCTTGTTTCCAGTTTCTGGGTTCAAGCTGTAGACCCCTTCGCCACGATTGCAACAAATTAATTCGTCGACGCCATTCGAGTTTTTAAAGATACAGGGAACCGAATAGGAGACGCGATTTGTGACTCGTTTGGATTGCCAGATTTCTTGTCCGGTTTTTGCGTCAAACGCGTAAACGATGCTTTCACCCGGTGACTGCCCAGGACGCAGTTGATCTTTTTGTTGCGAGTTGGCGATGATGACTTTGTCCTGATAGACGATCGGCGATGCCGCAAAGCCATGTTGCCCAACCCATGCGCCCAGCTGTTTTACCCATACTTCTTTTCCATCATGAGTTAGTGCACGTAAAGTTGTTTGAGAGGCATTCGACCAGGCGACGTAAACATGATTTTCATCGACGGCTGGTGTGCTGGAGTTGTAGCTGTTGAGTCGGTGGAAGCGATAGGCAGCTGAGGGATACGGTTTTTGCCATTGAATCTTGCCGGTGTCCGAATTTATCGAAATCACATAACGGGTCGCATCGTCCTGGTTTGCCGAAAGGATGTAGATGCTCTTTCCGAATTGGACGGGTGAGGAATGTCCATAGCCAGGAAGTTTTGTTTTCCAGTTTTGGTCCGAATCGGTCCATGTGGTCGGGATCGATTTTGCGTTGCTTTTTCCGTTTCCGTTTTCACCCCGGAATCGAGTCCACTCCTGGGCGTTGGCGGGGTGGCAACAAAAGTGAACTAGGAGGAGAAAGCAAATCAGGTTTACGTTTTTCATTTTCGATCCTGTTTCGGAATGCGACGAGATTTTCGACCGCGATTTGGTAGTTCGTTCATTATGGAATGAACTTTTTTCGTTTCATAGAGCGTGAAGAACTCTGGGGCACCGCAGGAGAGATGGAAGAGAAGGAATAAGAAGTGGAAAGAAGGTAAGAAAATGGGATAAAACATGATGAAATGCTTGGGAGTAAAGAGGAGGGAAGAAGGGGAGGGAAATAGGCAGGATAAAAATTCGATGACATGCTGTAAAAGTGAAGAATGACTTTTTGCTAGGTCAGAGTTCTCGGCACCTAAGGATCTTTTCTCTCGACACTCATATTCTTGCTTTCTCCCATTTTCTTACCTTCTTGCCACCTTCGTAACTCCTGTTTTATCCTGTTCATCCTGTCAAAAATTTTATTTTTTCTCGCTTTTCGACGGTCTGTTCTGGCCTCTAATTCCTAAAGGTTGCGAGCGATTCGAGGTTATGAGACAATACGCCTCAGTTCACTCTTTTTGAAAAGGTTGGAAAATGCAGATTTGGCCAGCGATCGATATTTTGGATGGGAAGTGCGTTCGATTAACGCAAGGCGATTACAACCAATCGACTGTTTATGGTCAAGATCCCGCCGACATGGCAGCTAGGTGGTGTGCTGACGGCGCAGAGTGTTTGCATTTGGTTGATCTGGATGGAGCGAGAGATGGTTCCAATTTTAATTTCTCTGCGGTGAAAGAAATTGTTCAATCGGTTGATGTTCCATGCCAATTGGGTGGTGGTATCCGCAACGAACAAACGATCCAAGAGTATTTGGAGCTGGGTGTTAGTCGCTTGGTAATCGGAACCAAAGCAATCAAGGACCCAGAGTGGTTGGAAGAAATGGCGGCCAAGTACCCGCAGCGATTGGCGATCGGACTTGATGCCAGACATGGAAAAGTTGCGACCGACGGTTGGAAGCAAGTTTCTGAAATGTCAGCGATTGATTATGCCAAGCAGATTTCAAGCTTTCCGATCGGCGCTATTATTTATACGGATATTTTGAAGGATGGAATGCTGGCTGGTCCAAACGTCGAGTCAACTAAAGAATTCAGTGCTGAGGTTAGCGTTCCTGTGATTGCGTCCGGCGGCGTGACGACCATCGACGATGTTTCGCGTTTGGCGGCATTGGATATCACGGGTGCGATTGTAGGGCGAACGTTGTACGAAGGCAAAATGAATTTGCACGATGCAATTTCTGCGGCCAAAGGGAAGGCAACAAAGGTCTAGATTCCGTTCCCCACAGGTGATTTAGGTTTTTGTCCCAATTGCAGATCTGCTCGTTTTTTGACGGGTATGGATCGCATGATGCCATCACTTCGTGATTCGCTTGTGAATGATTGGCTCACCATGGGCTGACGCCCATGGCTTTAGGATGTCATCGCTCCGCGATTCATTTCTGCTGGGGTGTTAGATCGACCGCGAAATCGTAGGTGTCACGATTGGGTC
>CAJQQR010000254.1 GCA_905480545.1 uncultured Pirellulaceae bacterium | reverse complement strand
AGTATGCTTGATCTCGAGCTCAATCCATCAGATCTAAATGGACTTTTTCTGTCACCTTCCTGCATGACTCCCAACAAAAAGCATTGGGAAACTGAATGACGAAACTGTTATTCGAAAAAACGTGGAGCGGATAAAGCTAATATGGATGTCCGTCGACGTCCTTCTAAGGGTTGGATCTACGATCGGAGTCAAGGCAGTTTTGAATTCGATGAGTGGCGATATTTTGCCCGTAAATAACGACAAAAATACGGTTCCAGCCGTACGCGGATGAAAATCGGAGTTTGAACAACCACTGCCGCTAAAACCCGCCTTCGATTCTTCACCCCAACTTTTCAAATGAGCCTGTTATTAACACGCTCGCTGCAATCACCACGCTAATTGATTATGGGAAACTCAAGTTGAGCTTTTTGGGCAGCAATGGTTTGATTGCATCATAGCGATATTTGGGCGCGCCGATCGCCATGGATAAGCCCGCCTCAGAATCTTTTAATATTTCCTGGCAAAATTTCTTGTAGTCCTCTTCTAAGATCAGTCCCTTTTTTAAATAAAGTCGTCCTTCGGCAAGGTGTTTGATAACATCGTTTTCTTTTTTGGCGATGAGCGTTGCAAGGCGCTTCAGGACATTGTCTCGCTGGATATTTTGGGGGAACTCGCTCAACGCTAGGTTTTCACGCGCGAATTTGTCCAGTTTCTTCATGGCTTTGAAAACAGCGTCTTCCTTTAAGTGATTGTCTCGATCTTGCTCGATCTTCAAATTGTTCAACGCGGCGCTCTTCATCAGCTCTTTCCCTCGTTGAACGTCAATGACATAAAGGGTCGTTATATTCATCTTCTTGTTTCTGATGCGTCGCAATTCAATTTCCAATAGCAATAACAGATCGATACCGCGTTCCCGTGCAACTTGTAATTGGTAACTTCGGCTGCTTCCGATTGCGACTTCTACGCCGGAATAGTGCAGGTCCGGTTGTTTCCGACTGTCAAACAGCTCTTCATCTGTTGATTTGCGATCCAGGTTGTTACGACCATTATTGGTATCTGGGGCAGAACCAGAATCTTGGTTGTTTGATTCCACGATCGCGGAGTGCTCTTGAATGATCTTTCCCATCAGTCCATCGTCTACCAAGTTTCGAAGGATAATCGCCGAATCTAAACCAATCTGCCCTGCTTTTTTTTCTAGCGTTTTTGTGCCTGGTCGTTGGGTGGTGATTTGTCGAGCAACGGTACGTTTAACCGGATCTGTTTTGTCGTCGGGATTCGCTAACGAAATTCCGATTTGCCAGCGCAAGGCCATCGCTGGACGTTGTAGAGCTTTGCACCACAAATAATTGGTGAAGGCAACTGAATCGTCTTGAATTAGTATCCCAGCAAAATTCAATTCCATAGCTGTTGCTTGGTCTCCGTTCAGTAACGACTCGATTTCCAGCTGCTTGAGCCTTATTGAGTACTGATTTTTTGGGATGGAATTTGATGACAAAGAAGTTCTGTTGCTGGCGGCTGGTTGCGTCATTTGACTGGCAGCAGTGTCAAGCGAATTAGCGTTCGCCAAGGTAGTTTTGTCTGGTGTGTTTGAATCAGTGAGCTGATTTTCTGGCTGGATAAAATCTGATTCTTCGACCGGAGTTAAGATACTCGCAGGATATTTGTCGCCTCGATCGTAGGAAAGCATCGCCATGAAATCCTTTGGAGAACTTGTAGTGCTGACCTTCTCCATGCGACCGTCTCCAAAGATCACAACAAACTGTCCGTCGTGATTTCCGCCAAGGTCCCGAAAGATCTCTTTTCCGGCTTTCAACTCAAGATCGACCGGTCGTGTCCACGTAACAGCTTTGCTTGCATCCACATCCACGATTCCAACCGTGTCGGAGACGCCATCCTCGAGTCTTAAAAGGCTTGTGGGTTTGTCTGACCAATAAGCGGTAAATGAACTGATAGGCGCTACGAGAGTCGTTTTGCCTTTGCTGGATGTCGTTTCGTATTCTGGTGGCATCAAGTCGATAAGGCGGTTATTCAACGGAGAGTTGTAGCGTGACTCGATATCAAACATTGCGTAGAGTTCGGGGTAGCCGAGAAAAGGGAGCAATTCAACTCGCCAGCTCAGATACGACTTGCCATTGATCGTTGCGGACGGGAATTGGCGCCGGTTTTCGACATACTCGCCAAATGCCTGGGCGACGGCATTCCGTTTCTGATAGGAATTCAAAGTCGCCCGTCTCTCATTTAACTTCTTGACCATCGACTTGCGAAATTGAATGAAATCTTCGGTGGAAGTATTCGCAGATTTTAAGTTTTGAGCCTCCAGGCTATTTAGTTTAGTGGTTGTTTTTGAGGAAGCGGTATTTTCCGCTGCCTTTTCGCCGGTCTTGTCGGCACTTTGTATCTTGGATTCAGGCGAGTTTGTTGGTGGCGCAGCTGCAGGGTTTTTCGTGGGTTCGCCGTCCTTTGCAGGCGTTTTCTTTGCAGACGCATTCCCGGCTCCCAGTTTTCGTTTTAACTGAGCCATTTGCGACGCGCGACCGCCACATCCGGTTACGACCATTGTGATTATTGCGATCCACAACAGGCTCAATGACACCAATTGTTGTTTCGTTTCGTGTTTGGAAATCAATACAAAATACAATCGGTGATTTGTCATGCTTCCGGCTTAAGAAAAGGCAAAGATGAATGGTTTATGATTGAAGTCGTGTGATTTGCATTTCAAATCTCACATTTCGTTTAGATATTCAGCGTTAATCGATGATGAAAAAGTCCAAATCAAAGTCCAGCGGATGAACTCGCGGATGGTCGAATTCCAGGTGAACCGACCCGAAGCTACCGGTGCGATCAAACAGCGCTGGCGCTGCGCCGACGGGGATTTTGATTTGAAGTTTATAAACACCGTGCTTATCCACGTTCTTATTTAGCGGTGCGAGTTTGTATTGAATAAAGCTTGGTTCCATTGTTGCTTTGCGAATGACAATCTGCTTATGCGGGTCGTTTACCGTGAGCAAAAAGTCTACGGTCTTACCAACTTGACTTTCCACTCGACCGATCCGTGCAATGCCGTCCTCCGTCAGTGAAATTTCATTGGTTGCTGTAAGCGAAATCCTCCGGACGACTTTTCCGCAAACATCAATGGTATGGTCAAAACGCGAATCCCCGCCGTCGACGGTTAGTGTCAATTTTCCATTAAACCAGCCGGGTTGAGTCGGCGGTTTTAGTTTGACACGCAAGTTGTATCCGCTGGTTGCATTGTTGGCTTTAAGTTGCGCCGGTCGGGCTGCGGTAAGCTCAGTCGACAGATTCTCACCAAATGTAGAGGCAATATTCGTAATTTTGAAGTTGCTCCATTCGCCGCTGAACAGAAAGATCTCATCTTCTACCATGTCTGAATCAGGAATGATTCTTTGGAAATCGATTTTGTTAGGCGACAAGCCAAATTCCCGAGCGACTTTTCCCTTAATGTGAAATTTGATTTTTGGCTGGTTCGGATCGTTTGTATAAACGCTACCCGAGTGGCTGAATTCTTTGGCGAATTCGACGGTCGTCCAGGACAACTGAACTTCACCTGTTGCATTTGGCTTGATGATCCGATCCAAGATCTTGATCGCGGTGCATTTGCATGTTTTTGGACCAACCAATAAATGGAGCGGCTTGTCTCCAATATTGCGGATTTTGAATTTGTGCGATTGTTCTACATTCGGTGGCAGAACATTGAAATCGAAAACCGATTCGATCGGTTTAGCGACAGTTGCACCAACATCTTGTAGGGTCTTGTCATACCAATAGTCACGGTAGGACGTGTAATCGGATTTTACGATTTTTTCTGTTTTGGCCGGACCGCAGCCTGCGAACAATAACAAAGCAAAACTTAGGTTTAAGTATTTCATATTCGTATTCAATAGCAAAAAGGTGGGCTTAGTTTCAAAGCCCACCCGTGAGAATTCATGGTTCTGTTTGACGGATTATTCGAATGCACCGCCTTTGGTGATGCCAATCAAAAAGATCCCGTTGAACATCTCCGTTGGTGAAATCTCAACCGTCGAAGTGGTGTACCCAATGGTCGAGTAGTCAGACAATGTTTCGTCGACGGGGAAGCCAGGATTCAAGAATTTGTCACCATCTTCGTCCGTGAAAGAACGAACGCTTAGGTCTGCAAACAGGATGTTTGCAGAAGTCTTGCTTCCCGTACCGTGCCATGCATACCAGTCACGAGTATCTTGAAGGTAGGTATTTGTACTCTCCGTTGGGGGCGCGATGTTACCAGCTTGCTCAGCATTCAATTGGGTGGTCAAAACCGCTGCTTGATCAATTAAGTTCAAGGTTGCTGAACTTGAATCCCAATACGCCGGTCCATCGTTGAATGCTTCCGCAAGCAATTCACCCTGGCTGATGAATGACTTGTTTTCGGTGCTTCCATTTGCGAACGGATCAGCCGTTGAGCCGTCATTCAAGAGGGCGTCATATTGCAATTCTGAGCCTAAAATAGCTTCATCGATATCGCCAGGAGCTCCGCATCCAAGGAATGCAATTCGGTCGGTTGAAACCTTACCCGAGCCAGTGACCCTCAGCGTCAATGCACCAAGTGTGGTACTCAAACCTTTTAGACCCGAACTTCCTGAAGTTCCGCCCGCGGTGATTGTGGTTCCAGTTACGCTGAAACGAGGTACGCTGCGCACCAGGTGCCAGCCCGCAGCGTAATTGGTGTTGTAGCCACGACCGTAGAAATAACGAGCAACCAGTGCGGTTCGCTCATCGCCGCTTGCAGCTGTTGCGGCAAACGTTGTTCCGCCACTTCCAGCTAAATTTGTCCCTGGCCAAATTGCACTTCCGCAAATTCCGGCGTTGAGCAATGCCGCTGGGGCTCCGTCTTTTGCGTCGGTAGTGTCTCGACCCAGAAGGTCATTTAGTTTCTCCGAACCCAAAAGAGGTGAAGATGGGCAGAGCAATTCGGTGGGGGTACCGGCGCCCTGGTTGACCATATCTGCAACAAAACCATAGGTGTCCATGCAACCGTCACGGCGGAAATCCGATGCACCCGAGCAGTATCGTCCTTTTTTGTCGTTGTCAGCGAACAATTGCATTGAAACGCCAAAGTTCTTCAAGTTGTTTGAGCAAGCGGTTTTTTGAGCTGCTGCTCGCGCTCGTGCAATTGCTGGAACCAGCAACGCGATCAGAATGCCAATGATCGCAATGACGACCAAAAGCTCGACTAATGTGAAGCCTTTTTTGTTTGAAACTTTCATTTCGTGAATAAGATCCTAAAATAAGAAAAAGTAATGTTGATTTTTGAAGATTGACTATGCTTTGGGAGTTGGGTCGGATTTGCAGTGACCCAGCTCCTTTTCAATAAGGTTTCAAATTGTGAAATGGCGTCTTTCTGCACCTCCTTTCATGAATGCGAAAACCATCACATTGGATTTCAAATTTCATTTCTTGATTTTTAATGCAAGGGTGTCAGAAAGTTTGTAAGTGGTTGCGACCTTTTTTCCGTCTTCAATTCGCAGCTCATTTTCGTCGCTGGCAAAAAAACTGTTTGCATCGAATCCCGAGTTGAGGAAACCGTCTCGATTGGCATCTTTAAATCCAACAACACTGCCATCAGCAAACAAAATGTTGCATATGTTCGAATGCAGAGGAGCGAATGAAGAGTAGTCTTGAACAGAAAGTTCCGCCCAGGTTAACCAGACTCCTGCGCCGAAGTCGTCTGGTACAACCATTGTTGATCTGAGTTTTGGGCCGCTGGTGAAATCCTTCACCAAGAATGTGCCGGCTGCGTTACCACCGATATCGAACGGTAGGACTGCGGGAACAACCGCACCGTCTCCCATTAAAGGAATGTTTCCGAGACCACCCTTGAAGGAGTCTGCTTGCAAAGCTGTTAACGGCCCAGTCGTTGAATTCAGAGACCGGATATTGGCATCGCAAGCATTATTTTTTTGTTTCAATGTGCCGTCCGAATTGAGATCCACCTCCCCACGGACAAGATACCAACTGGCAGTAAAGTTCGTGTTAAATCCCTCGTCATAGATTCCGGTTTTGACGAGCTCCGTTCGCTCTTCACCGACAGGCATCATCCCGTTAACAATTTCATAGCAGGGAGCTCCGATTGGCCGCCCAGCTGGATCAAGCAACGGCCTCTTGCCTGCCAATGAAACACAATCGTCAGCGACGATATCTGCAATGTCTGATGTTTCCAACGAAAGTAATTCCAAATAGGTCTGGCTCAAGCTACCTGGATTTGAAGGACAGAGTAATTCCCCGGGACGCCCCCCGTTTGAGTTGATCAGGTCGGCAACCCAGCCGACTTCGGTGACAGCGCCATCCCCAGTCCAGCTAAATGCTCCGGAGCAGAAGGCGCCGTTGGGTTCGGTCGTCGAAAATGCAATGAGCGACCTTCCAATCCCTGCCAAGTTGCTTTGGCATTGAATCTTTCGAGCGCTAGCGCGAGCAAGACTGATCGCCGGGAACAGCAGGCCTATCAAAATGCCGATGATTCCGATTACGACCAAAAGCTCGATCAATGTGAAACCGGCGTTTAAAGTTTGGCGTTTGAATCTGGTATTCAATTTTTTTGCCGATTCGAAAGAGTGCGGGTGTCGACGGCGGGTTCGTTTTCTTACCTAAAAACCCTCGCCGTTTAATCTTTGCTTCAATCGGACGCACCACTCGACTGAACCGAATGTGTCGGTTTCAAAACAGTGGCGTTCCAAAGTATGTGGGGTTATTAAATTCCGAGAATGTGAATCACAAGTGAAGTAATTGTTAAGAAAGTAAGAATTGCGAAATTGGCCTGTTTTCGATGTTCTGAACAATTCCAGTGTTGTAAATCGCTAATACGCAAAAACAGGGCGACTTTGAGAGGATTGTGCAGATTCGCCGCGCACCAAATCGATTGAGAAATCAATGCCGCTGTTGGTGTTTTCCAAAGGCGAACAAGCAAAAACTGTCGGACTTATCAAACTTTCCTTGAAAAAATCGTCAAAAAGTATGGGCGGAAACGATTCGAACCGTTGGATTGAGTGCAGGATAGAGGTCTTTTTCATTCCGGTCTGTTTATCCAATCCATTGCTTCGAAATCGAAAGTCGCCTTGGTATGACGGTCGCCGCTCGCTTGTCGCTGCCATAGCGAAAGGATGCGTGATTTCGTTTACCTGGTTGCCGTAGGCGTTCTGATTTTCGAGGTCTCATTTGCTCTGATAGCGGTGCAGCTATGGTGGCAAGATAACGTCAATACGTTAAAACTCGAGGAGTCATGAAGACGCGATTTCAGTCGCGCCCCGTTTTATTTGCGGATTGAACCTCGTTCCTAATATTCCCCGATGTCGAAAATCACCGTCGAAAATTATCCTCAAGCCACTGTCGCTTGCTTTGATGCAACCCGAGGCGAATTGCCAAGGCGGAAGCTTGACCCTGAAACCAATAACCGCTTTCTGGAAAAGCTTGCTGCGGCCGGTGCGGAAGCCGTTTTAATTGCAGCATCGACTGGACACGGTCATTTGCGAACCGTTGAGGAATTGAACGATTGGTTCCTTTCTACGCGTGATGCAGCGATTGAGTCGGTTACAAAGATGGCATTGTTGCGACCTGAGGATGGGGTAGCCGCAAATTCCGGACTCGCGCAGACTTTGGCAAAGTCAGGGTTTGATGTGGGGTTTGTCCGCCCAGGCAATGATCTTTTACCCGATGCAACCGATCGGCAGATTGCAGACAACATGCTGCCAGCGATCAAAGCGGTGGCGGACGTCGGACTTGCCGTTGGTGTTTATTCCATTCCCGATGTAAGTGGTTTGCCGTTGCGTCCGGATGCGGTGGCGATGATTTTGGATGAATGCCAAGCGGTCGTCGCGATTAAAGTGACCGAATCAAATTATGAACAAAGTACAAAAAAGTTTTTGAGCGACACCCGTTTAAATGCCTTAAAAATCGTTCAGGGCTGGGACCCGTTTTTGGCCAAGGCATTGAAAGATGACCCCGTTCGGTGCGGTGTAACGTCAGGGCCGATGTCGTTCGCGATTATTCAATATTTGCACATTTTGAAAAAAGCCAAAGATAACGATTGGGAAGAAGTTGAATTGGCTCAACATGCAGTCACGCGATTGTTCGAATCGATGCAGGATGATCCGGCCAAGTTTGCTGACCTTCAACGGGCCAAATACATCATGGGCTTGGGGCATCCCATTTCGGGGCAAATAGATGAAACGCAAATCGAACGAGTGTTTGAAGCATTAGAAAAAGTGGAGCGGGTTGAGGATCGAAGCCGATTGGCAGCAAGTTTGAATTTGATGGGCGCTGGTCCCTATGCCGAGCGACTTAACGAACTTGCAGAATCGCACAGTTCAAACTGAGTGTGTTGGCGTCTGAACGCGTGGGTGCGTAACTTCGCCAAGGTGTAAAATGTTCCGGCGGTAACTTGAAAAAAATTTCACCAACTTTCCGATTCAAAATCAATGAATGATCCAGCCTCTCAAGTCAGCCATAGTATTGTCGATGATCCCTCAACGACCGTAATGCAACTGCGCAATATGGTTGATGAATTTGTTTCTGAGCGTGATTGGCATCAGTTTCATGCACCAAAAAATCTTTCGATGGCGTTGTCGATCGAAGCCGCTGAATTGATGGAACATTTTCAATGGATTTCGATGGACGAATCACGAAATCCGGATCCGGATAAACTGTCACAAATTGGTGAAGAACTTGCTGACGTGCTTTGTTATGCAATGGGAATGGCGAACGAATTAAATATCGATATTGCGACAGCCATGAAAAATAAAATGGTGAAGAATCGCCAGAAATACCCTCAAGAGACTTTCAAGGGGATCTACGGCCAGGATGACAAGCGATTGAATGCAACGGAAGGCGATTCTAAGGGTGTTTGATTCATTAGCCTGGATAGAAGATCAATTGGATGAGTTGCAATCGATTGATCAAAAACGGACGTTGGAAATTCGCGAAAGCCCGCACGTGGGCGGACAGATCCAGTTTAACGGGAAGCAATTGGTAGATTTTGGTTCCAATGACTACCTCGGACTCTCTGCCAATGTGAAATTGGTTGATGCGATCAAAACGCAAGCCGGATTTGTTGGCTGGGGAGCCGGTGCCAGTCCGTTGATATCAGGTCGGGGGACTCTGCATACGCGACTCGAAAATGAGTTGGCAGAATTTAAAAACGCGGACTCCGCGATGTTGTTTCCAACCGGCTATGCGGCGAACGTGGGCGTGATTACGTCGCTCGCCGGTGACGGCGACGTGATTTTCAGCGACGAAAAAAATCATGCGAGTATTATCGACGGATGTCGGCTTTCTAAGGCCAAGATTTGTGTTTTTCGTCACAACGATGTCGATCATTTAAGTTCTTTGATCAGCGAGTCAGCAAGATTTCGCCGAAAGTTGATTGTGACCGATGCACTGTTTAGCATGGACGGTGATATTGCGAGGCTTCCACAGCTGGTTGACATAGCGAAATCGAATCATGCGATGCTAATGATTGATGAGGCTCACTCGACGGGTGTGTTCGGTGCAAATGGTCGCGGAGTGGCAGAGCATTTTGATTTGGAAAGCGAAATCGATGTGACGGTCGGAACGTTTAGCAAGGCGTTGGGGTCGCACGGCGGTTTTGTCGTCGGGTCACAAAAGTTGATTGATTGGCTTGCGAATTCGGCTCGCAGCTACATTTTTTCCACCGCTTGTCCAGACGCAAGTTGCATGGCGACTGTGGCTGCGATCGAGATCATTCGTGATACGCCAGACATGGGCACGAGGTTGCTGAAAAAAGCAGACGGTTTTCGTGATCGCCTGAGGGAGATGGGTTTTAACGTTGGCACATCGGTAAGTCAAATTATTCCCATCATTATTGGAGACAATAAATCGACGATGGAAATGAAGGAAAAGCTGCTTAATGCCGGTTACTTTGTCCCGGCGATTCGCCCACCCGCCGTTCCGCTCGGCGAATCGATGCTGCGAATTAGCTTGAATGCGATGCACAGCGAAGAGATGATAGAAGAGTTCTTGGCCGCTTTGCCGGGGCTATGAGTCCGATGTTGATCGGTTATAAGTTTTCGTTTGTGTTCAGCATCGTTGCGTCTCGTCAAAGATTCATGTTCAAGATTTAGATTCAACACCTTACCCACCTCATCAACAAAGAAATTATGTTCAATCGCAATTTGCTGTTCCGACCTGCCTTCTGCTTCTGTTTTTCTGCGTCCATGATCGCACTGGCGTTCTTGTCGCATGAAACGACTGCTCAGGAATTCGCTAAAGGCGTCGTGTTTTTAGACTCAAACGATAATCAAAAATTTGACGAAGGAGAAAAACCGCTCAAGGGAGTCGGGGTTTCGAACGGAGTTAAGATTGTCAAAACGGATGAAAACGGAAAGTATTCGTTGGCTGTCACCGATGACACGATCATCTTTGTGATCAAGCCGAGTGGCTATCGCACCCCTCTCTCTGAAACGAAGTTGCCGCGGTTTTATTACAGTCACAAGCCCAATGGGTCACCCGATTTGAAATTT
>CAJQQR010000253.1 GCA_905480545.1 uncultured Pirellulaceae bacterium | reverse complement strand
CTGCAGCCCGGAAGAGATTCCGGAATGATTTTGTTTGAGGTACCCAAGCAGGACACGGACCAATTTCGTATGAAGCGCAACGACCTGGTAGCGTTCGACTTCTTGTGGAACGCAAGGTTCCGCCTGATGGATTATGTGGTTCCAGCCAACAACTTACTGGGACCTCCAGGCAAAGGACTGGCCCAGGCATTTAGCTCTTTGGCCAAGGGGCGTGGCGGCATCGGTGTGAACAGCGCCGCTAAAGTATTTAAACTTCTCGCGCAGATCATCCTGGATCCAAGCAAACCTAAATCAACTGACGGAATCCAAAACAAGTATGACTCTGGCGGTTGGACCGCGTTCCGCTCGACGTTTGGCAAACCGATTGGCGACGCCCCTCGAATTCAAACTTGGATCGGGCGAGCAACCTGTCACGGAATGGCCGCCCGGGTTTTGGGTGACCTCTGTTTCCGACTGGCAGCAAATGGAGTTCGTGATGAAACGCAAGGCATGATTGCAAAGGTATATGCGACCAAAGCATTGTTGCAAACGGCGATCAACGTCTATCAGATCCAGGGTGGACGGTCTGTTCACACGGACGAAAAACGAAAACTTGTGCAAACAAACGGGGAAGACGCGGTCGCAAAAGCGGAAGCACTCATCGAGAATTTCGTTGGTGAGAACATGCACGAGTTTACCATCGCCACGGTATACGAAGGCCCCAACCCAGTGCTTGCCGACGTTGGCGCCCCCAATGCAATGACCCGAAAGATTCGCGCAGAATATTTAGAACCGATTGGGATAGCTGAAGTCAATGGTAGCTACGGCGTCAGCGCTAAATTGAAGTTTGGTTGGTACATCGCTCGCTCGATCATCGGCTCTTTAAATCCATGGCCTGGTACGCTTTCGGGGGTTGAAGACCTTTTCCCAGAGAAAGAAAAGTTTATTCGGAACGCGTTGAAACGGAACCGCAAACTGGGCCGACGCATTCTCTTAATTATTGCACGGTATCAAAAACAATTTATGGATCAATCGTTCTTATTAGGAGATGAAGGTGGAGTATTCGATCAATTGTGCCATTCATTAGCGTCGCTAGTTTTCGCGTTATCGCTCGACAAGCCGGGCTCTGAGTACATCAAGATCGGAGAGGCACTCGACCTGGAGGCGAAGGTAAAATTATCCGGCAAAACGCAAACGCCCGAACTTCAAGCGGCTTGGGCTGAGATCGGTAAGATGATGATGGATTCAAGCACAACGCTGCATAAAGATTTGATATCTGACATCGAAATCCATGACATCCCACTTGATCCTCGCTTCATCGATAAATTCATTTAGCCGGCAATTCAGATGCGACCGGCTTGACCAGCAGCCGGCGCAATAGCGTTACCGCCCCATTTTCGATTCGTGTAAACACGTTTCGGTCGTTTAAACACGGGTCGGTCGAGTAAATCCGTGTCGGTCGTGTAAATCCGTGTCGGTCGTGTAAATACGTGTCGGTCGTGTGGATAGGTGTCGGTCGTGCAGATACGTGTCAGCGGAACTGCAGTCCAATACGGTGAAGGTTGTTGTTTCGAACGATCGGAGGCCAAAATTGCGACCTCCGACTCCAATTTCTCTGCACTCCGACTAAACTGTGGGGAGCGTAGTACCCCGATTTCGACTTTGCAGCAAGAAAGCACCGATGCCGCGTCCATTTCATTTACTGTTCGTTACCGTTGCATTCACCAGTTTGGTTTCGGTAGCACTTTTCTCTGACGAAGAAATCATCCGTACTTTTCGAGGTCGCGAAATCGGCCCAACCACGATGGGTGGTCGTGTCGTCGATATCGAAGTCGACTCGAAAAACGTTCATCGCATCTTCGTCGCTTCTGCATCAGGTGGTCTATGGGCAACCGAAAACAACGGTTCGACATGGAAGAACATTTTCGAAGACGAAAAAACAATCTCGATCGGCGACATCGCGTTGGACTCGAAAGCGCCGAAAACGATTTGGGTCGGAACTGGTGAAGCAAACAATCAACGCAGTTCGTTTTGGGGCGATGGAGTTTACAAAACGACGGACGGTGGAAAGAACTGGATCAATACGGGCCTAAATGAAACACATCATATCGGCCGTATCGTCATCGATCCAAATGACTCGAACATTGTTTACGTTGCCGCGCTAGGGCATCTTTATACATCAAATGAGGAACGCGGCCTTTTCAAAACCACAAATGGCGGGAAGACATGGGACAAAGTGTTATACGTCAACGACTCTGTGGGTGTTGTCGATGTGGTCATTGATCCATCCAATCCAAAAATCCTTTATGCAGCCAGCTACGAACGGATTCGGCGCAGCTGGGATTTTGACGGCGCCGGACCCGGATCAGCAATCTATAAAACCGAGGATGCAGGCCACACATGGAAAAAACTGACGGATGGACTTCCCGGTGGTGAGATTGGCAGAATCGGTCTTGCGATCTACCAAAAGAATCCAAAAATCGTCTTTGCCACCGTATCGAACCAAAACTTAGTCACACGGTCGGATACGCCTCGCTCTCGAAACCGAGGTGGAGATGATGACCCCAGCGAACAAAAAGAAAACAAAGATGAAACGGACTCAAACGATAAAAAAACGAAGGATGTGGCAAAAGGCGAACAGGCCTCAAAAGACATAGAAACTCCATTTGGCTTCCGGCTCAAAGTGGAGAACGGGACGTTGACGATCACCGGCCTCAGGAGAACAAACGCATTGGCTCGATCAGGAATCGCCAATGATCAAGTCGTCACAAGTTTCGGAGGGATTAACTTGGACGCCAAATCGCCCAACGCACTCGGTGCTGTAAAGTCACTATTAGGCAGTTTAAAGCAATCCGATTCCGTGCTAATGGAGACCAAGAGGGGCGATCAAACCATCTCAGCGCGTCTATCGATACCTTCTTCGCAACAGCCTCAACAAACGCAAGTTGGCGGAGAGGTTTATCGTTCGGATGATTCAGGAGTGACCTGGAAAAAAGTCAATCGCCAACCCGTTGGCGGATCGCCAGCCTATTATTACGGGCAAATCCGCATCGATCCAACCGATGAAAAACGACTCTACATGTTAAGTGTGCCAATGTACACTTCGGTCGATGGAGGCAAAAACTGGTCTTCAGTCGCGCGTTCAGTTCACGTAGATCATCATGCGATTTGGGTCGATCCGAATAGCCCGAATCATTTGATGCTGGGTAACGACGGTGGCTTTCACCAAAGTTATGATTACGGAAAGACGTGGGATCATTATTTCAACATCCCGATGGCTCAGTTTTATGCTGTGACGGCCGATATGCAGAAACCTTATCACGTATACGGTGGGTTGCAGGATAACGGTAGCTGGGGTGGACCATCCAGATCCGGAAGAAGCGGAATAGGTTATTCCGATTGGTATCGCGTGGGCGGCGGCGACGGATTCTATGTTCAGGTCGATCCGAGGGATTCTGATGTCCTACTATCGGAGTCCCAATTCGGTGCAATATCAAAAACCAATCGATCAACGGGTGCCCGTGCGTCGATTCGCCCTCGCTCTTCAAACTCGAACGAACGCTACCGCTTCAATTGGAATTCTCCAATTCTAATGTCCGTTCACAATCCAAACGTCGTTTACTTCGGTGGGAACAAGCTATTTAAATCCACGACTCAAGGCGGAGACTGGGCCGAAATCAGCGAAGATCTTACGACCGCAGATCCCGATCGTTTGAAGGGCAATGTGCCTCATTGCACCATCACCACGATCGCCGAATCGTCCATCGACAAACAACTCTTGATGGTTGGCACAGATGATGGAAAAGTCCAGGTCACGACCAACGGTGGTGGTGCTTGGCAAGACCTTAGTATGAACTTTCCATTTGCCCCTAAAGACTGGTGGTGCAGTCGAGTCGTCTTGTCATCTCATGACACTTCCACTGCATTTGTCTCTTTTACGGGATTTCGGGAGGACGACTTTCGAGCGTTCGTTTTCAAAACCACGGATCTTGGAAAAACTTGGACGTCCATTGTTGGCAACCTTCCCAGCGAGCCAATCAATGTCATTCAAGAGGACAAAATCAACAAGGAACTGCTTTACCTGGGAACAGAATTCGGCGCATACGTCACGCTCGACGGCGGCAGCACTTGGAGTCCAATCGGTCGATTGCCTCGTGTGAGCGTTCAAGATCTTCTCGTGCATTCACGTGAACAAGACTTGATTATTGGAACGCATGGTCGAGGCATTTTCATCGTCGATGATATCTCTCCGCTCCAACAAATGGGAAACAAAAACGATGGTTCGGTGCATTTGTACACGCCGAGGACCGCAACAATTTATGCCCCAATTTCCAGTTCGTCTTTTTCCGGCGATCGCAAATTCAACGGACCCAATCCCTCAAGCTCTGCAAAAGTCTGGTATCGGGTGACAAATGAATTGAAAGACGAATACCAAATCAGAATCGTTGATATCAGTGGCAAGGAGCTGGTCAAAATGGAAACGGAACAAAAGCCGGGTCTCTATTCGGTCTCCGTTCCTGTTGGCCGTCCTTCCAGCAATTTCAGTCGGGGTGGGTCCAGACGGAGTGGCAATAATCGACCGCCAACCGTACTTTCGGCTGGCCAGTATCGAGTTGAGTTGATTTCAAAAGACGAAAAAGAAAAACAATCGGTCGTCTTAAAAGTTGAAGCAGCAGAATGACGCCCGGTTTCGAGCTTGTGCTTCCGGGGATGCTCAGCTGTACGCTTGATCCCGATAATCGATAACCAACAAGTTCCAGTTGGCTTCATTTCAAAGCAGCATTTTCAAAACGCTTCGATCGATGCAGGTGGCAAACCTGAAGGCAGTGATCCCTTCACGTTTACCCTACAAACATCCGTGAGAACGCTTCAGGGCGATTTAACATCATGTCTCAATGGAGATCCGAATTTAAATTTAGAACCAACCCAACATTTTGATAAAGACACATCGGTGTCTATGAAAAACCAAATCTGGGGGCTAGCTACTTTCATGCCTCAACCTTGGAATTTTTTACCATTGATTCGTTCGACGCTGCGACCGACGCCCCCGTACTTTCACCGACAGCCGGTATCGCCAATGCCGACCGCACAGATGATGACGGTAATCGAAGCTAAACAGAACCGCATGGGTTAGACATTAGATGAAGTCGTTACTCCTGGCTTTACAACCATCGATACTCCTGGCTTTACAACCATCGATGTCCTTGCTTTCCGCACCATTTCCAACCGGTTTATCGTACACGTCAGAATCGAAAACATAATCGACCGTTTCTATGAAGTGCACATCGATTAACGTAGTTGACGTGGCGTCTTCCGTCCAGGCAATGGATTTTCTGCTGTGATTCGAATGCCTTTTTAAAACCTCGCAATCGACAGCCCCTAATCTTCAGTGGACAATCTGTCACGCCGGCGAGACCGAACGAATTCAACAGCATTGATAACGAAAAAGAACGCCATACAAAATGCAAGGATGATCAGACACCACGCAAAAATCGATTGCGGCGTCAAAATGATCCACGCGACACTGAACAGCCAGAGGCAGGTAATCAACGAAAAGGAGAACAGTGGCTGAATCAGTTTAGGGAACCACCGCTGTAGTAGAATGCCAAGCGTGCCAAGCGCGACCGTCCAAACAACAACCGACATCATCCACGAATAATTGATTTTCCGGCCAGGCGTAAAAAGTTCGATCGAAACGTTATTGCCGCTCAGGATCCAAACCGGTTTGTCAGCGGAAATTTCATTTTCAATTCTTTTGTCGAAAACCAGGCCGTCCGGCTTCCAAGATCCTTCGGCGAGTAGATCGTTTGCACGCGACAAACTGGGGTATTTATTTGAATCAAAGTCGATTCCTGCAATTTGCGATAACTTCAAAAGCGTTTCCCGCCAGGAAATCTCGCTAAGCTTTGAGCGATTTAAATCGAACGTCTCGACAGCCTTACGAAAGTAAATTTTGCGAGACGAATCAACTTCACTAAAAGACGCAAAACGCAGGTCTTTCTCCGAGTAATGTTTTTCATGGATCTGAAACTGAATGAAACTTTTTTCAATCGGCCAGTCGAAAACATGTGGAAGATGAATCAATTGCTTGGTTCTATCCAACTTAGGAATCTGAATAACCAGATCGAGTGTTTGACTGAATCGATGATCTAGCAAATCAAATTTGTATTCGCCATCAGGAAGTCGAATTGCTTGACGGAATCGACCACAAAGGGTCGCCGAAACCAAATGCTGGTTCAAGTCAATTTGCAGCCGGATTTCCTTGGCTCCGTTGGGTGATAAGTAAAACCGGCATGCCAGAGTGGATTCATCTTCATGAAAAACATACTCCACCAACTCAATCAAAGGCGTTGGCTCAATACGTTCTTCAACCTCATATCGAAGAAAATCCTGCGTTGCGGGCAAACGACAAATTACTTTTTGACCGCTTGGCTTCGCTGCGGCGATGTTCCAGATCAGTTCATCGTCGGAAAATCGGCGGGGCACAACGACACTTTTTGTCGCAAGTGATTGTCCTATTAGGCTCGGTAAACCAACTCCATTTCCGGTAAGCTCCGATTCGAACGTTACCGAAATTCGTTTTGACGATCCAAATTCGGGCGAAATCCAGATCTGCTTCGCACCAAACAAATCCGATCGCTCCACTTTTAAAGCACAGGACTTTGTCACCATTTCAATTTCGGTCGCATCCAAAGGCAAGCTTATTCCGATCTGGATCCCGGACGACATTTCTGGCTGAAGCATGATTTGGAGACCGTGAAGCACCCTGCCATTTCGGAAACGTATTGCGTCTTCCATCGAAATAACGTCGGACGCCAATTCGCCTTTATTTACCAATGAAATAACGCCTTCATCAAAACTCAGCGTACCTGCCAAAAGAAATCTTCCATTAATTTGTCGCGTCAACGGCGGAATCAACGCCGGTGATGGCTTCACACGTAACGTCCGATCCAACCAAATTTGATGTGTGGTGATCACATTTGCTAAGTCAAATTCAATCGTTGATACAGTCCTCTTCGGCGATGATATTTTTCGTTGTGAATTAATCACAAATCGGTATGCACCCGCCTGCAATTCCTTTGTGACGACGATAATTTTCCGAGGAGACATCCGGTAGGTTGGAAGCCGAACGTTCCCCAACTCAACCGTTGGCATTTCGAATCCATCGGGCAGGACGATCAAAAACGACTCCAGCGGCGTCGAAAAACTGACGTTAAATTCTGCATCGATTCGGTGTGATGCTGCCGACATAAAATGACGGTGAATTGAGCTTCCAGTTACGGATGTTTGTTCTGCGGTCACACTTATCGATGGCAACGACACCTTCGCATCAAAAATCGCGACTACGGGATTCACTAGTTTCGTTCGAATTTCAGAGTTGTTTTCGATTGAACTAAACTCTGAAATCAATTCCGTTTGTGTCCTAAATGCAGACGAATTATTCGAATTTGGATTGACGCTAACACCATCCCCGCCGTTCAATCTTAAGAAATGAGTTTGAACCTTGACGTCTCTAATATCGATCGGCTGAGCATGAAAAACACCAAAGACATTCGATTTTTTTTCAAATACAATCTCCTGAATTTTTGATAACTCCAAGACGGTGATTGTATCTGTGGATGGGTCCAACAGCAAATTTGCATCACCCGTGTTGGTGAACTTGTGATTGCTCGGAACGGTTAGCTTCACATCATAAACCGCCGATGCATCATTAATCAAAACGACGGTGCGGCGTTCCAGATTTTTAGAAAACTCAATATCTTCCAGCACCGAAACAGTCCCGTTACCTCTTGAAACCGCGAATCCGATTACCCGGTTTTGATAAAGGAACGTCCTGACGCCCTGCTTCAGAATTTTTTTCGTTGGGCGATTAAGACTGGATTCAGTACTAAAACCTGAACCTTCAGCTAGTAATTCGAGGGCCGAGTTGTTGGTCACAGCTACCAAACCAGACGTTGGCAACTTAATTTCAAATGCTTTCACGGGCAGCTGCTGATACAACTCAATGTCAATCTTTTTCCGTCCAGGATTCGAAAGACTGACATTCACAATTTGATTTTTCAAATCCGGCAAAAAATCAACGATCCGGCCGTTCACTGAAATCGTATCCTCCAGAAAAACCGCTTCATCGAAAAAATAGGGAAGTGTGATTTCTCCTTCAAAACAGGTCACATCAAACGAAAACAAAAGCCGAAGCGACTTGGGATCATTTGTTGCATCGATTTGAATTGAGGACGAATGAAAAATCGGCGATTTCGAAACCGTATCTTCCGTCGCCATTTCATACAGGTCTCGTGGCAAGTACCCAATCCCCATCGTTTTAGAATCCTTATCAACGGGATAAACGATGTATCTGATTTCCTTCTCATCGATGGATGGCACCAATTTTATCGATGAATTTTTTGTCTCTTGTCCATTTAAGATCGGTGGAAAAAGCGTGCCTAACAAAACCAACGCCGGAACCAATCGACGAAAGGTGCACAAGAAACGCAGCTCACGAATAACCACACCAAAACTACTACCCCAAAACAGAAAACAAAACACAAGGGCCGCAACACCATTTAAAACCATACCCAAGGCGATCGACACCAACGCCAACATGAGCACATACCGCAGTCTCCTTGCAACAACTCCATATGCGACCGCCAGAAAAAACAGACAAACGCCGATCGAAATTAAAACCTCGCGTCGGATAACATACGCCGACTGCAAGGCAGGTTGCTGATTCGATAAAGAATCAAAATAACTCCCGAACAAATCTTTTGCCGTTGCGGTGTCGCAAATCTGCAAAGGTAGCCAAAGCACGGACACAAGACTTTCGCTCACAGACGAACTGAACGCGAAATGCGGATAAACCGATACATAGCTTCGGGACACTTCAATCGCCTGACAATCCAACTCGAGCAATTTTCCGTTAATTGTAACCGTTGATTCATTTTCGCTTGAAATCACCCATTGTTCTGACTTCGCATAACGCATGTTCAAAACAATTTCCAACGGTTTTGCATCCTGAAAAATCGTGTGTGGTATTCGAAACTCCCAAACACCCGCGGCATTTTGACCACGTAAATCTCTTTCGCCAATCGACATCCAAGCGTCAATGAGGCGTTCATCAACGGAAACAAAAATTTGAAAAAACGAATAGACTTCCAGATCGTTGGATACTGAATCGTTGGATACTGAATCGTTCGACGCAGGAGCGTTCTCCGATTCCGGTCGACGCGCAGACGCAACTGCCCCGCGTTGAATAACACAATGAATCTTCTCATGCCTGCTGCCATTCGAGCGAATGGTTAACTTGCGAGACACTGGTTCAATCGAATCGACAGAGGCTCCAACATCCTGTTGCTGAATTTGAATCTTCGGTGACACTCCCGAGATCACGAATTTCCTGGCGTCATCGAATCGTAATTGGGATGGAACCTCGTCCAAATCCTGTACCAAAATTCGCATACCGGAATCGATGCACACCAGCTGAATTTCACCTCGCGGCTCTATTCCCGCAACCGAAAACGGCAACGGAACATTCAGTGCTTTCGTTGGATCCAATGGAAAGACCACCTCGGAAACGAATTGAGTTTTTTCCTGAGCTTCTTTAGCGTTTGGCAAAATCCAAAAAGGAAGTGTCAAATCTAATCCGAGCAGACGTTTTTCATCGTCCGACATCAGCGTTCCGACTTTTTGCCCAATAGAGGTTGTCGTCCATTGATCCACTCCCGAGATCCCGACTACATTCACGCCCCCACTCGCACCGCCTCGGACCGATACCAAATACCTTGCCTTAACAGAGGTTTGAGAGACCTCAATTAAAACCAGGTATTCATTGTCGACACTAACCAAACCGGATTGGGATGAGAACTGAAATCGGCAATCTTCAACCGCCTCAAAGACGGTTTGAACCTGTCCATTTTGGTCTGATTCTTCTGGCAAACCGCTGTCGGCACTGATGCGCACGGTTTGGTCATCGGCGAAACCATTTGTAAACTCAACAGTTGAATCACGCCCAACCATCGGCACGATCAAAAAGTCACGCACTGAGTAGTCCACGCGTGGATTAACCTTCTTCTCGGCCACAATACGAATTACATTTTCTTCATTGGAAAGCAATAGAATTGCACCCGTGTCCGTTCTTCTCCGATTAATTGCCAACGGAAATTCATCTTGCTGAACATCAACAATCGATTTGATCTCCCAACCCTCATTCAATTTTAAAATAGCGTTGCGTCTTGCGTTGACGATAACTTGAATGCTTTTAATGATGCCGCTTGCTGCTGAAACAGAAAGCCTTTCCGTTTCCGTCGGTTTTGTGTTTTTGACGACCTCAAGAATCAACTCAGTTTTTGGCATCGCTTGACTGAAAAACAATCGATCGACTTCCCCCTCTTGGATAACAAACCCGGCAGAAACGATGCGTTCATACTCCCACGCCGAAGTCCTGGGTATGGAAAGTCGATACTGCCCCACTTCGTTGCCAGATATAGAAAAACCTCCAAACGCAAGTGCACTCTTTTTCCCGAGCTTCCTTTCGCACCGGACGGTCAGGTTATATTTCGAGTCCGGCAGTTGACCTTGGCTGATTCCAACCTGAACTCCGGAACCTTTGCCATCTTTTGTTAACCCGACAATCTGAAACGCAACGTCAATATCGTTGACCAACACATTTGAACATGTGAATCCGTCTGGAAGTTTGATCACCAAACCTCCCTCGACGATTTGCCTCGGATCCAATCTTGTCTTGAAAAAAACAGATGCATATGACATGTCGAAGTTCAACTCTGCCTCGATGTCAATGGTTCTCGTTTGATGAACCCGATCTAAAACCAGAATATCAACACGCCCGTCGGTGGACTCAACCAAATACTGATCGACTTCAATACCTTGATCTTGTTCATTACATTGATGAACGACGCCAAACTGTTGCTTGCAATAAAGTTTAAGGGAGCGGGGAACGGATATTCGAACCTTTGCACCGTTGGATGCAGCCGGAAATTGCAGAGTCGAAAAACGCTGATTCGAATTCAGCAACGCGGTCGCGTTCGCTGTGAACCACCCACCCTGTTTCGTTTGAAAGACCGTTCGACCGCTAGCCTTGGTTCCAATAAGTGGCTTCGCACCTAATACCCGAGCGGATTTCGGTTCATTGAAAAAAACATTTGATTGGAATTCAATTGAAATTGGGTCTATCGACTCTGGTACGAAAAACGATCCGACGCCAGTAAGCAAATCTTCCCCGGTCAACGCCATGTCGAATTCGGCCATCTGAAACGAACTGAGATCTTTAGACGTTTTGGCAGCCAAAAGACGCTTAATACTCTTACTGTCGATCGGGAGATATTGCTGTCCTGTGTTCTTCAATTCGCCTAGGACAACTGATGCAGCGTCCTCAGGAACGAACAAATTTCGAATTTCAATATCCTTCAACGACTGCTGCTCCCGTTTCGACGCAGATTTCTCTTGAGCAAAACACGTTGACATGAAACCAAGCAACGTGAGGAGCATTAAGACCTGGACACGGTTCACCACAGCCATCACGGTTTCTCACTCCCATGTGAATCGGTGGTCTTGGATTCATTTTCAGCCGGGATTCGTGTTCGGCTCATGTTTGAGTCGGGGGCCGCTAGAGCGATAGATGGAATGTTGGTTTCAATCCGAGTCTCTTCATGGGATGGATTGATCCAATTCGTTAACCTTGAAATAACAATCCCAATACAAATGAGAAATCCGATAAAAATCTGGATTTGCAAAAGCTGCACGAACCACAACGGATACCAAATGCCAAGAATCAAAACACCAGCGGACAAAATCACCAAGAAGAAGGCTCTTCGTAGAAATGACAACGAAACAAAAGCGCAACCTAGAGTAATGAAAAACAACCCAAAAAAGAAAACAAGATTCCGTCTGGATATGATATAGACAGTTTCACCGTCCACGCTCCCAAACGTCTCAAACAGGTATTCGTTTTCACCGCCATTAATCAATTTAGTTAGTTCAGCTTCACTTTCGCGTTCCAGGGTACTCAAAGATATCGACGGTTTAGGGCGTAAAAAAAAGCCCGTCCACGCTAACGAATAAATCGCCGACAGATTAGGAGACGTATTTAAAGCAAATTGATTACTGGGCAACTGAACACTCCACAAAACACTTTGACTCCACAAAAGACGATTGGTTTTCGGAAGTTGCAGTCGCAAACGAGACCGTTCGTTCAATGCAAAATATCGCAATCGAAACTCAATTACATTTTTTTTGTTGTAGTTGTCAAATGTCACTCGAACTTGATTTTTGTCCATTAAATAAAACGACGAAACATCTTGACCATTGAGCAAACAAACCTCTAGTTTCGTATTTTCTGGAAGCTGCCAGTCGATCACCGACGACTTCGGCTGAAACTTTACCACGATGCGATCACGCCGAAAATCAGAATTCAATGACGTCAAACACCAGACCCGTTCCACCGAAAGATCATCTTCACTGCTATTCGCTTTTTGAAACGTCACTACATCAGTCGTTTTAATTGGGCGATATATTTTATCCTCGCCAGGTCTTAAAACTTTTGAAAGCTGCCAATTGTCGTCCGGTAAAACATTTCGATTCGGAGCTGTGATCACCGACAACGAAGTTACCGCAACAGACTCAACAAATGCGCGACCGTTGATTTCCGTAGTTTCCGTGGTCGAGGAAGCGCTCGTCGACAGTGGCAGAAAAACACGTGGAACTTTCAGCGAAAACGAATCAGAATCAACAATTTCGTCCATTTCAGCGATGCATGTTATTCGTGTCGACAAGACAGGTCCTGGCAATCGAATCATGAAAAATCGCTCATCACCATCTTTAACGATCTGAGACGCCACCGGCTTTCCATTCAATTGAAAGTTCGGTTGGATTTCGGAATCAACTTGAATAGCCAATGTCTGAAAATCCCGATTCGATCGAACTTGATGATCGGTAGTAAGGAAAAACGAGCCATGCTGATCGCGAATTTCCATTACCTGATCCACTCGATTGACCAACTCGATTTGTCGAACCATCAATTTGATCTGCCGCGTTGTTTCATCTAAGCAGGTCAATGAAACCGGCGAACTGCTTGACATCCATCCGCTAATCGTCGAATCAGCGGCCTCTGCCATTTCTTCAGAATTGATATTAAGTGAAGGATTGCTATTGGGATCAAAGACCACTTCCTGAAATCTACCTGGCACAAGTTCAAATTTCCGAAGTCCAATAGGCATATCCTGCACATAGGGAAGCAATAAGTTTTCAATTTGTTCAGGCGGACTTCGTAAAATAAACTCCACGACTAATCCGTTGTCTGATAACTGCAATTTTCCGACTTCGAAATTCACCTCATTGTTGGAAACGGTCGCTGCGTCAAAAGCGATCTGACTGGGCAGTAGCTCCCAATTTTGCAAACGAATGCGTAGCGATTCACTGGCCTGATTGAGCAAAGGACCCGGTATCTTAAGTGAAAGCTGAGTTGAATTACGACCAAATTCAATTCGATAATCCACCGATGAGTCGAGAGAATCAGCTTTTCGAATTTGAATAAGCTCCGCTGAAAAGTTGGAATCATTTATTTTGGCAGCCAGTCGGTTGAGACTGTTTCTTCGAGGGCTCGACAACCCGTTGGCATTGGTAATTTCAAATTCTGATTGATCATCAAAAGACAGGTTTAGCGTCGCGCTTTCAACATCGATCTGAAACAACTGAAATCCGTGTAACAATGCAATATCTGTGCTTTGCCATTTGATCATCAAGTTCGAAATCCGGGTTTGGCTCTTTGAAAAAAGTACCGCATAAACATCCCAATCCTCGGACTCAGATGATTCCGACTTTTGGATCACCCCGATTTCGGATTCGATCGAAACATCACTTGCCCCTTTCGGCAGTCCAATCCGAAATCCAACACTTGCTTGTTCCGAAAGAAAATCCATTTTCAACTGGTAGGCAATCTTATCTGGAAAAACGACTGCCTCAACGGCAACGTTCTCCACCGACACATTTGATGTTTCCGTCATTCGTGACTTTTCCGACATCCATGAGACTTCACTCGCTTCAGGCAAATTGCGAATCTCAATCGCGGACCCACCCCTGAAGAAAGGCTCAATCGAACTGGTGATTGATGCATTGGGGGCTGAAAATACCTGCTCAGATGCCAACTCATGAATTTGAATCGAACGAAACGTTGCAGACGGAAATTTCAACGCGAGCGTTTTGCGTCCGGCGGTCGCAACAATATTCTGTTTTAAAGAGAATGCGATCTTCTTGTTCGTCAGGTTTTTATCCGACTTTAGCGCATAAAAATACGATCCATTCTTTCGTATTATTTCCTGACTGGATGCAACAAACATTGCGTTTGAAAATCCGACCGGAATCAACACCGAACCGGTTGTAGTTGTGCTCACCGCCATCTCAACATCGAGCGTCGCAACCTTATCTCGAATTTTCGCAACGACACTCACTGAGCGAATCGTAAACCCAATTGGCGCGGTGGACGACTTCTTGGACTTGATGATTTTGTAGGCTTCTTCAAATTCTTCGAAGGTGATCCCGAAGTATTGAAAGTACTTACCGTCTTCGCCGTCACGTTTTAGAAAAAACGTATCCAAAATCGATTCCCTGATTTCAGGCGAGCGTTGAAGCTTCGGATCGTCTTGGCCGATGGCGACTGTTGCGACAACCAACAGGCACACCACTACCGAGGGCATTCGAATTTTAATTGTTGATGCAAAGCAAATCATGCGACGAATTAAACCTAGAAGAACCCCTCTATTTTACCAGAATCGTCAAATTTGCCGACAACGAAAACTTGCCTACCTCCCAGTTGGATCCCATTGCATTGACTCGGCCGATGCCACGATAAATTTCGACACGACTAATTTAATCAGCAATATCGATAACCAATGCGAGCTCATCTTGCAGCTCGCTAGACGCTGCTGCGATAAATTTTGGTTTGAACAAATCGAACACTCCGTCAATGCCCAACACAGTTCCGCCCGCCTCGCTCATGATTAACATGCCGGCCGCGATGTCCCAAGCGTTCAAACTGCTTGCCCAGTATGCATCGACACGACCGCAGGCAATAAAGCAAAGATTGAGTGCCGCTGATCCAAGCCTTCGTATCGTTTGAGCTTTCCCCAAAACCTCCAAAAACCTTTTTGCCTCAATGGAATCTTTGGTGACCGATGGGGAAAATCCTGTGACCAACATGGCTTCCCGCATCAAGCGGCAACTTGATACCGAGATTTCACTTTCATTAAGGTGAGCGCCGCCGCCCTTAACAGCAGAAAAGCACTCATCGCAAAGCGGATCGTAAACGACCCCAACGATGGGCTGATCGTCTTGTAGCAATGCGATAGAAACGGAAAAAGAACGAAGCTGATGGACAAAGTTCGTTGTGCCGTCCAATGGATCAACCACCCAGGTCAGCCCCTTAAAACCATCTGGATCAATGGGTTTTCCTTCCTCGCCAACGAATTGGTGGTCAGGAAATTTTTCCAACAATATCCGCTCGATTTCATTCTGAGCAGCTACATCGGCTTCGGTTACCAAATCACGAGGGGCTTTTTCCTTGACCGCAGCGGTTCCCATCAGGTCAATAAGAATCTGCCCTGCCTGTTTTGCGGCATGAATCGCGGTACATAAGTAAGATTCTAATGTTTCGTCCGTTTTCACAAATTTATTCCAAAAAGATGTCCGAATTATCGGTAGTTTAATTGCTGACTTTTCGATCGTAATTTCGACCATTCTATGGACATGGTATCAGGCTTTGCTATGATCAATTGAAGACGCTCAACACGGAACGGCAAATATTTTATTCCGGCGTCTCTATTAATTTGGCCTCTTCTCTGTTCCGGCCCCGCTTTTTGCCTCGGCATTTAGCGGGGTTTTTTTAATGGTGGATCAATGCTCTGGCAGGAAACAGATAATTCATTTTCAGCAGATGTCGAATCATTTTTTCTCGACACAATTTCATTCGAAGCGAATCGCTCGGATCTGTCGAGTGGCGTTGCCCTCATGGCAGCAAAAACTCCCTTGATGCGACTGTTCGCCCCCTCACACGCGGGTCTAAAAGAACAATCAGATCAAAGCTACCTACGCGGTAACGACTTGGTTGGCTTCTTCAACTTTAATGATTACTGCGCCGAATGTTACTGGTCGCTCCATCGTAATGGCTCAGATCGCATTGCTCTGGAGACGGTGATATCATTGCGTTCTACTCTCCTGACGACATCAACGATTAAGATATCGTCATCGGTTCGTTTTGAGTCAAAACATGTCCGCTCTGGTATTTCAAAAAGAGATTTCGTTGGTCCGGGTGACTCCTGGTTTGTGTTTTCGACGCATCCACAAGACAACGACGCCGTCACGATGTTGAAGTCCAATTCCGGACTCGACTTTGAGATTTCGCTAGGCAATATGGAGCGTGGCGTCATACGCCGAATACGCCTATTGATGACAGCGGGTCAAGGAAAACTTGATGCACAAACGCTGAATCATATGGACGAAGAATTCGCAAAGTCGCCAGCACCACTAACTACTTAATGCATTCTCAATCCAACCTTGGACGATGAGGTATTCTCCTCGTTGGTTCTTACAAGCACAGCCTTGAGAAATCATTAAGCGGCTGCAATCACTTGAAACGTGTTTTACGTCGTGTTTCGTTTTGAATGATTGGGCCAACGGCTAGAACGTTGTGTTCATCCAGGCAAGCAAAAGCCAAACCCCAAACGACTACCCAAGCGTTCGAGTCCCGGTTTTTAAGCGTCGATGTGGCAGCATAAAGAACAACCGCTGGATTTAGATTCCTTGGAAGATCTAAACCAACTCTGCGTAAACGACAGACAATTTTCTTGCCATACTAACATCCGAAAAGCTTTCTCGCTGACGATCGAGTGCACTCTCACCCAATTGCTCTCTCAATTCACGATCGTGGACTAGCAACGCGATTTGATCCGCTAGTTCAATTGGCGCACCTGCTTTGACGATAAGTCCGTCAACGCCATTGCGAATGGCCTGAGGGATCCCTTCAACATCAGACGCGATGATTGGAGTTCCATTTGCCATGGCCTCGAGCACAACCATCGGTAACCCCTCCCCAAAAAGACTTGGTAACACGAACAGATCCATTTCAGCAAAATAAGATTCAACTTGATCACAAAAACCGGCCCACGTTATGTGTTCCGACACGCCAAGTCGATCGGCCAACGCCTTCAATTCGTTTTCATAGGAATTTGTTTCAAATGGACCAATGGCTAGAACGTTTGCATCAACACCTGACCGTCTTAAATTCGACAGGGCCTCGATCAAGACTTCTGTTCCCTTTCGTGGTCTAAACAAAGCGACCGTTCCAATCGTCACGCTCTTCCGTGACGCCTTTGCCTTGGGTGTATCGTTCACGGGAACACCGTTTGGAATGGCAACCACTTTCGCCTTATCAAAACCGAGCCCAAGCATATAGTCTTTGAGGCTATCGGAAACAGTAACGATCTTTGTCGCTCGTCGGAGCGCCCACGCTTCAACCCACTGGTTGAAGCGGTTGACCAACCATCGTGTGGAATCGCGTGAAACTGGACTATGGACATGATAGACAAACGGGATGCCCATTTTCGTCGCCGCCATCGCCGCCACCATTGCAGAGCGAGGTGTATGTGCATGAACAATGCGCACATCCTGCTGCTTGATTAACTCAGCAATTTTTCTGGCGACTGAAAAATCGAACCGATGTTTCATCGGCATGTCATACACGGCTGGCTTTTGAAACTTGCGTTTTGTTGGAAAAAGCCCGGGCTTCACACACGCGAAGGATATTTTGAATCCAAATTCCGGCAAGGAATTTCCGAGCAAATCCTGAACCCGTTCAGCACCTGAATAGTGCTCACCATTGATCACGTGTAGAACCGAAACCAAACCAGGCTCAGGAATCCCGGAATTGCTTTTCCTATAAACGTTCTTTTGTATTTCGGTTGAAATCGACATCAATTCAAATTGCGGGAGTAAAAATCGTTTTCAAACTCTACTCTTATAAGGAAAATCAATCGCAATTCTTTTTTCAATCCAAGATGTTTGACGACAGCCCCAAACCTCTCCGCCAGCAATATCCACCCATTCCCCAAAACCGGAGCTGCTGATAACTCGCAGCACCTAACGACAGTCGTAGCATCGCACCACCCGGCACGTTTTAATTAGCGACGGATCGTGCCCGTCCCCGTTTTTTTGGGATACCTCCAAACAATCTTCTTCTCGACGTCCAACTGTAAGATCTCCTTATCGGCGACCACAAATGTTGATCCCTCGTCGTCTCTGAACACGTCTGACAATTTCGAATCGCTCTTATATTCCCAAACGGAAGTCTTATCCCTCGTCAATACTTTTACCCTTCCGTCCGTCCATCCGATTAGAAAACCTGCGGTCCCCGCCGGCTTTGCAACCACGATCGTGTTCGGTGACTCATTCTTGTACGACCAAACAACCGTTTTGTCCGGAGCGATTTCCACCACCCCACCCTTTCCACCAACTAACGTGTTTCCATTCTCGAGACGAAACGCGTCGTTTGCCCACCAGTCGACTTTGCATTCCCAAACGGTCTTTTTTGTACGAGGATCGATTTCTCTGACCAGGTTTTCCGTGCCAATCGTGACCAATATATTACCGTTCAACAGTGCCATCGCGTTGTTAAATTTGGGGCCGTTAATCTGCCAAACGATCTCTCCTTTTCGAGTCACTTCACGCACCCACTGCAATTGATAAGAAAATAACAGGTAATTACCATCAATTGTCATCTCGGCCCCAAGAACCTTGTCGACGCTAATTCGGTTGACCTCTTTTTGTTCGGCATTCAGTTCAATCACAAGATTTTGGTTGATTGCGATCAGCGTATGACCGTTCATTTTCCCAATGGCTTTTAGCGGCAAACGCAACCGTATTGAATCCGCGTTTCCATCGCACCAAGAGAGCCACTTTGCTTGCAATTGTGAGTTTTGTTTCGGCATCGAAAATGAGACCCGACCAAAATCTTCACCCGTGACTGCCGATAGGACCCGCTCCGAACGAAATCCAATCGACGTTGACGGGGACGTAATTAACTCACAAAACGTTTTCAACGCTACCTTATATTCTCTTTCAATCAACCATCTCGCGACATCGAATCGAACCGAATCTTCTCGATCATTAAGCAGCGGTGATAACTTTTCGGACAGTTCGGAAACGTTCAACTTGCAGAGCACGTTTGCACCCAGCAATCGCATTTCTTTTCTCTCGGAATGCACAAGATTGATCATCTTATTTTGCTGTTCCAGACGGGTGACACTCAAAATCGCCGATCGCAATTCCCGCGCAACGATTACGTCCGTCGTCGATTCGTAAAGAAACAACAGGTCATCCAATGTCGAATCCAGCTTCGCATTGGCCGCCGTTTTGATCGCAGCAATGAGTAACTTATCAACACGATTCTGCCGATTTTTGAATATGGCCGTTAACCTGAACTGAATCTCTGGATCAGAACCGTTCCGAGCCAAATCTCGATACTTTTCTGGCAAAATCGGAATTGAATAAAGTCGAGACTCGGCGTTCTCGCGAATTCGATAACTCTCGCTACCCAAATCTGCAATCCATTTCACGAACTCCGATTCGTCAGCTTCCCCTTTTGCCACAATCGACAGGAACTTCGCCGCGGTTAACTCCGTATCGATTACCGATCCATTGGATTCAACAAGTGCTTTCTGAAATAGCGTAAGATCGCCATCATCCTTTAAGCTTGAAAGAGCAGCTGCCGGTTTAGTCGCACTCAAACCCAACCAAAATGTGCATACAATCCATGCTGGGACACACATTGAAGCAATCTTGTGAAAAAAGATTTGGCGGGGAATCACAATTTGTATTTCCTCAATTGAGTAAAGAAACATACGGTCCAGCCGGAGCACAATCGTTCGGCCAAACGAAGTCATTTGTCACCTATTCGCTTCATTCACAGTTTAACAAGTTGTTACCTAAATCCCCAACGCGGAGTTCCGTACGACACTTTGCTTCTACCTCTTTAGCAAATAATTTTTTCCGACTATTCGGCCCAAAAACAGCGAAAAACGCAGCAAATTGCAGTAACAAAAAAAGATTAGCCAAAAATGGACGAATTGCCGTATAATATTCGAACAGGCACAGATCAGGAGTTTTCTTATGGATAAGCGCGGGCAAGAATCATTTGCTGTCAGCCCGTCAGACAGCAACTCGAACATGGATGACGAAATCACGTTTTCATCAAATGATGTCGACGCCCAATCCGCCTCCAGCAACCTGCAGCAGAATCCTGTCTTGCCGTCATCTTCGGCGACGAAAGTATTGCAGCCAGCTCTCAATCGAAATTCAATTGTCCGTAACCAGAACACTCGACAACCAGTATCCGGAATGATTTGGTTTGCGATTTCCTCGTGTTCAATAGCGATAGCTGTCTTTATCGGGCCAAAGCTCGTTGAAGAATATTCATACGCCGTTGCCAGGGGTAAGAGTCGAGCTGAGTATGATGTTGCGAAAGTCGCACTCCGCGACCGGCCCCTCGAAGGGCTTTCTAAGATGTATGAGTTTGTTGCGAATAAAATCTCGCCGAGTGTCGTACACATTGACACCGTTTCAAATCGCTATGACAAAGGCGATGAGCTATACGTTCAGGGTAATAAAGGACAGGGTTCTGGGGTTATTTATTCCAGTGACGGCTACGTAATCACAAATCTCCATGTGATCAGCGGGGCAAATGACATCAGCGTGACACTTTCGAATCGTCGAGTCTATAAAGCGAAAGTCATTGGTCGCGATGAACAAACGGATCTTGCCGTATTGAAAATCAATGCCTCCGGACTAACACCGGGCGAATGGGCAGACACTGACTCAATCAAGGTTGGCACGATGGCATGGGCCGTTGGCAGCCCTTTTGGACTAGATCAAAGCGTGACATCTGGAATCATTAGCGGCAGACATCGCCGGGTTAAATCACCTGTGATTGGAGCGTCGGATAATTATGTCTTTAAAGACCTGATACAAACCGATGCGGCTATCAATCCTGGAAACAGTGGCGGACCGCTAGTGAACTCGGTGGGGAGTATTATGGGCATCAACACGTCGATCATCGGTGGCAGTTACCAAGGCGTCTGTTTTTCTGTACCCGCTGGGATCGTCCAGAACGTTGTATCAGAAATCATTGAAAATGGCCGCGTGGAACGTGGATTCCTCGGCGTGTTCCCGGAAATCGTGAAGTACGAATATGCAGAGCAGCATGGAATCACGGACATTTCAGGAGCCTTTGTCTCGCTGGTTCAACCCAATACTCCCGCGGCGAGTGCAGGGATTAAAGTGGGTGACATTATCCGTCGATGGAACGACAAAGTTGTCGAAAATGAATTGACGCTGTTTAGCCTTGTAGCCGAGGCGCCCGTCGATTCCAAAGTGGATTTAGTCATTGATCGCAAGGGCGAGGAAATATCCAAGTCAGTGACGATCAAATCGCGGGACCAGTATCAGTTCGGAAGCCGGATCCGAATCCCACGCTCAGAACAGGATTAAGCAACATTTTTTGGCCTGGAACCATTTGTTAATCAATCATGCCTAACTGGCTCACCAACAATTTTTAACAGTTAATTGAGGGGAAGCTCAAGCCGCTGTTCGTGAAAACCAAAAAGACCTTGATTCGACCGAACACTGGGGATGGCTTACCTAAAAATACCCAATGCCATGAGTATCGCTGTGAACGTGGAGCGATTGTCGATGTTGAGACAATTTTCGCTACGGCCCACGACTCTAAGGCCCACGACTCTAGGGCCCACGACTCTATCGGTCTGAAACCTGTATCAGCAAAATTTAGTTGGGGTAGCGGCAACGAAGCAGCAAATCCCTAGAACGCTTTTGCCTGAAATCTCCCGTCTTCCCGCCAAAACGTCTCTTGTGTGATCTTCTTTGATTGTGGCCCCGATTCGGATTTTTGTCCAAGCTGATGACCGGCTTTCTGACCTGACTCTTGTTTTTTGCAGCGTTTTAAAGCGCCCAGACGTTCGTTTGCACCAATGTGCAAAACGGATGAATTCAGTCAATCAATTCGCGTTTACCATCTTGTTGTGGTAGCAAATTGTTTGAGTGATAATGAGGAACCTACATACCCGCCTTCGTCCTAAAAAGACCTTTCATGATACGACGATCGATTCTCGCCTTTGCACTCATTATTTTACTGATGGATAACATTCAAGCTCAGCCCAAGGGCTATCTTTACGACGAAGACAAAGTCCCTCAGTTCGTAATTCCAGACCCATTGAAATTTCAAAACGGCGAAGTCGTCAAGACAACGACGGATTGGAAGAAACGTCGCGGTGAAATTTTCAACTTGTTCGAATCACAGATTTTTGGGAAATCGCCCTCCCGTCCCAAATCAATCAAAGCAACGTCCAGTCTTTCGAAAACAATTGCCAACGGAAAAATACTGCTTCGTCAAATTGAAATCGAATTGACCGATTCAGGGCCAACTGTTTCCGTTTTGATGTTTTTACCCGCCAACGCAACCGGTCAGGTGCCCGCGTTTCTCGGGCTTAACTTTAATGGAAACCACACCGTTCATCCGGACAAAGAAATTGCAATCACAAAAAGCTGGGTTCGAAACAACGGTGGTTTAGGCGCAAAGAACAATCAGGCATCCGAAATGGGTCGCGGTGCCAGCCAAAGCCGCTGGTCCGTGCAACAAATAACAGATGCTGGTTTCGCAGCAATAACTTGCTATTACGGCGATATTGATCCCGACTTCGATGATGGGTGGAAGAACGGATTGCACGCCCACATCCGTCCCAGCCAATCGAATCAACCCCAAGCTGATGAATGGGGCTCAATTGCAGCTTGGTCGTGGGGACTTTCACGGATCGTAGACTATTTGGAAACCGAAGATGCTGTCGACGCAAAATCCGTATTTGTTGTTGGGCATTCACGGCTTGGAAAAACCTCGCTTTGGGCTGGAGCGACCGACCCGCGATTCGCGGGTGTCATATCCAACAACAGCGGCTGCGGCGGAGCGGCATTAAGCAAGCGAGCATTTGGTGAAACCGTGAAACGCATCAACACCTCGTTTCCACATTGGTTTTGCGACAACTTCAACAAATACAATGACAATGAGCAGGAATTACCGGTAGACCAGCACATGTTGCTTGCTCTTTGCGCCCCACGTCCGGTCTATATTGCCAGTGCGTCGAAAGATCTCTGGGCAGACCCAATGGGCGAGTTCCTTTCCGCAAAATATGCTTCACCCGTTTACAAGCTACTAACCGGCAATGGTTTAAACATCGACGATTTTCCCAACGTGAACACACCGACCATCGGAGTCATTTCATATCATGTTCGCGACGGGAAGCATGACATTACTCCGTACGATTGGCAGCAGTACATTACTTTCGGAAAAAAAGCATTATCGAATTGAACTCAGGTTATCGATTAATTTTTTGGAGACCAGTAATGGGCCGCTACACAACGCACTTGATTTCTCGTTACAACGCGGGGCAGTCGGCGCTGACCCTGGTGTGTATTTTTTCATCGGTGTTTACCTCATTTATTGCAGGCCAAGATACCGCGACGGACCAGACGCCGTTGGCCAACTCGATTCTTCCTTTGGTCAAAAAATATTGTTTCGAATGCCATTCAAGTGAATTGGCTGAAGCCGAAATCAACTTTGAAAATTGGAAGAATGAAGCAACCATTCGTGGTCGACTTAATGAACTACAAAAGTTTCATGAGATCGTTCGCGGATCTCAAATGCCTCCAATAGATTCTGCTCAGCCGACCGACGCCGAACGAAAAAAACTCTCTGACTGGTCTAAAGAATTCCTGCTTGTTGAAGCACAAACGTATGCCGGAGACCCTGGTCCGGTGGTTTTGCGTCGCTTGAGCAATGCAGAGTTCAATTACACCATTCAGGACATTACCGGTATTGCTTCATTGAACCCGACCAAGGAATTTCCGATCGACGGAGCCGCAGGTGAAGGGTTCACAAACACAGGAAATGCACTTGGAATGTCCCCTGCCCTGTTTCGAAAATACATGGATGCCGCGAAACAGATTTCAGACCACGCGGTGCTGTTACCCGATGGAATCGGTTTTGCGAAACAGACGACTGAACGTGATCGAGTTGATGATTATCTCAACCGTATCCGAGATTTTTACAAGACCTTTACCGTTGAATCTGGCGATACCGCGATTGATCTTCAAGGAATTAAATTTAGCACGAATTCTGGCGGACGCTTGCCTGTCCATTCGTACGTGAAGGCAACCCTGGAGTACCGCGATCGTTTGAAGCAAAACCAGACCACCATCGAGCAAATCGCCAAGGTCAATGGGTTAAGTCCAAAGTACCTTCGTCGTTTGTGGAAGCTTTTCATCGATGAGCCAAGTGTCGGCGATTCGTCAGAAAACGCCTCTTTTGTGATAGCCGAAATCCGCGCCGCGTGGAAATTGGCAACGCCTGACGAGGCTGAACAAATCTCAAAACAGATCATCTTTTGGCAAGAGAAGCTTTGGAAATTCAACGTGGTCGGCCAGATCGGTCGATCGAATGGCCCCAAGGTATGGCAGGAGCCAACCAATCCGATCCAAATGGTCCAAGAATTTCGGATTCCAGTAGACGCTGCTTTCAAGTCGGACGTTTCACTCGTGCTGGGGAGTAATTCTCTCTATTCAGAAAAAGAAACCTGGACGAGGTGGAAGCGTCCAAGATTGACTGGAGGGGGTAAACCGGATTTGCTTTTGCGAGACCTAAAAGACTTGGTGGCCAATGGCAACCAAATACGCCGGAAAATGCTGTCCAAAACCGCGTCGTTCCTACGGGCTGCTAATGCGGTTCAGGTGTGGAGGAAGTCGGTAGCCGAGAAAGTTCTTTCCGCTCCATCGGAAAAACTGAATTCAAATGATTCCAACAAGCAATTTGAGTCAAAAATTAATTCTATCGCGGAACAATACAACGTTGATGCAACTCAACTGAGAATTTGGCTCGATTATTTACGGATCCAAGATTCGAAACCCGTCCAGGTAAACGGACACTTTACCAAAACCGAACGAAACTCAAACGGTTACGCGTTCATCAATGGATGGGGGACGGGAGCCACTCCTTCGGTTATTGCAAATTCATCTGACAACCAAGTCCGTATCCCCGGCATTTCAAAACCGCATTCGGTCGTGGTGCACCCATCTCCGGAATTGTTTGTTGCATGTGGTTGGCAAAGCCCAATCACTGGTGAGGTGCAAGTCACCGCTGACATCGCCGACCACCACCCCGAATGTGGCAACGGCGTTGAGTGGATTTTGCAACATCAGTCGGGCCGAATCCCCACACCAATTTGGCGTGGTCAAATCGACGTAACCAAACAAAGTTCGATGAAAGCGGTCAAACTGAGGGTCAGACAAGGAGACTTGATTTCATTCATCGTTGGCCCGCACCAGCGAAGTCATTCTTGCGACCTTACCCAAATCAATTTGAAAATAGCTTCGTCCGATTCGACATGGGACCTAGCCGCTGACGTCTCGTCTAATATCCTGCAAAGCAATCCACATGCCGATCGCTTAGGAAACCAACGCGTCTGGCACTTTTACAAAGGGAAATGGTCAAATGCGGTTAGCAGCATACAAAACAAAACCCGCATACCAAATGGTTCATATTTAGACATTTGGCAAAAATCCTCCTCAACCGCTGAACGAAATTCTCTGGCAGTTAAAATTGCGGACTTAGTTGCGTCGACCAACACCGAAATCTCGATCGCTAACGGTCAACTTGTGCAACAGATTCGCGAGCTTGTGGACCCGTTCCTGAATGCTGCACTTTCCTCCACAGCTAGTCCTGACCCAAGGTTTCAAAGTGGTCCCTCTGGATCAAATCAACCCTCTGCAGATCTGTTTACAAAAGCAGGCGAAACGATCGAATTCAAAATACCGTTGTCACTATTGAAAGGTCGTGAATTCGTCGTTTCCGCAGAAGTAGCAGACGCAAATTCAGCAGCTGCCCAAGCACTTTTTGCCCAATTCGTACCGACACCGCGAGAAGGACTATCCCTCGAAAAGGTTTTCAAAAGAGGATCCCAATCGAAGAGCATATGCGCACCCAACGAAACGGCAAAGAGAATTGCTACCAAGGCGTTTGACGACTTTCGGCAAGTCTTTCCAGCTGCAATTTGTTATCCAACCATCGTTCCAGTGGATGAAGTAGTAACTTCAACGCTTTATCATCGTGAAGACTTATTTCTTAAAAATCTATTTCTCAGCGAAAGAGAAAAGACCTTATTGGACCGACTTTGGGACGAAATGTTATTCGTTGGTAAAGAACCATTGAAACGCCAGATAGCCCTCGAACAGATTCATCAATTTGCGACTCAAGATCGCCCTGATTTGGTCCCGCAATTCGAGGCATTGTTTCCCGTTTGTGCCGAACAAGTCAAAGCGTTCGGTGAACGGCAACGAGAGCTTGAACCAGTTCAACTATCGTCCGCAATATCGTTTGCGGACAAAGCGTGGCGTCGTCCGCTAAGCGAAAAGACAAAGGCAGAATTGAAGGTTTTTTACCGCAAGCTTCGTCAACAGGAACTTTCACATGAACAATCCATCAAGCTGGTTATCGCTCGCATTCTGGTCGCGCCAGAATTCCTTTACCGTCGAGAAGTTTCGCAACCAGGTACGAAATTTTCGCCTGTGACAGAATTAGAATTGGCGAATCGCTTGAGCTACTTCCTCTGGTCGTCCGCTCCGGACGGGCGACTGAAGAAACTGGCAACCAGCCAAAGCAAACCTGATGGACTGAGGCTTTCTAATCCAATTGTGCTTGTCAAAGAAGCAAAGCGAATGGTTGATGATCCGAAAATTCGACGACTCGCGATACACTTTGCCTGCCAGTGGCTTCACTTACGGGACTTTGACAAGAACGATGACAAAAACGAGCGACTCTTTCCTGAATTCCCAAAAATCCGAAAGGATTTGTACGAGGAGACGGTCCTGTATTTTGAAAAGCTGATACAAGAAGATCGATCCGTTTTTGAAATCGTGAATTCCGACTACACCTACGTAAATTCCGGACTGGCTAAACTCTATCAAATCTCATTCGATTCTTCAGGCTCTTCGGACGTCTCGAGCAAGACATGGAAGAAAGTTAGTGGCGTTAACGCAAAGTCCCGTGGCGGGGTGCTTACGATGGGGTCATTCCTGGCCAGCCAATCCGGTGCGTCACGAACCAGTCCAATTCTGCGCGGAACATGGATTTCAGAGACGTTGTTAGGTGAACGACTTCCCAAACCTCCTGCCAATGTTCCGCAGCTCCCCGAAGCCGTTCCGTCCAACCTGACGGCTCGAGAGTTGATTGAATTACATACCTCCTCACCTCAATGCGCGAAGTGCCACGCCCGAATTGATCCGTACGGATTTGCTTTAGAGGGATACGATGCGATCGGCCGTATTCGCAGGAACAATGTCGACACGAAAACAACTTTGGTGGAGGGTCTAAAAATAGACGGCGTGCACGAGCTTCAAAAGTACATTTTGGAGCAACGGCGAGATGATTTTTTGCGACAGTTTTGCAAAAAGCTGCTCGGTTACGCCCTTGCTCGCGAAACTCAGCTTTCAGACGAGCCATTGATCCAGAAGATGATGCTAAACCTTAGCAAACGTGATTTTCGCTTTTCTGCAGCTGTTGAAACCATCATCACCAGCGAACAATTCCTAAACATTCGCGACCAAGAATACGCCCGAAATTAGCCGCTTTAAATCGTTTTGAGTGTAAAGAAATATCATGAAAACAGTATCTCGCAGGACGGCACTCCAAGGCATTGGCGTAACCATCGGTCTTC
Source organism: uncultured Pirellulaceae bacterium (assembly GCA_905480545.1). GTDB lineage: Bacteria > Planctomycetota > Planctomycetia > Pirellulales > Pirellulaceae > JABAAE01. The sequence goes on along the minus strand of CAJQQR010000253.1, from coordinate 1,204 downwards.
CTTGGATGGAATCGAAAAATGTCTGGTCGTTTAACAAACGACCATCGTCTAATTCAAACTCCGCGGACCAATCTGCACCAGTGCGCGTCGCAGTTTTGTTTTCAGGCTGTGGATATCATTCAAAGGAATGGTGGGCCAAAGGACAGGGAAAAGATATGGAACTGGGAAAAGTTCTCACCCCCCTTAGTCCGTTTAAGGAAAAACTGACATTCATTTCCGGTCTGTACAACGCGGAAGCAACCAAGGGGAATATCCACAGTTCCCAAACCGGGAATTTGCTTTCGGGAGCACCACTTTCCTCGGGAGGAATCATTCGGTCGGGAACTAGTTTCGATCAACTGATCGCACAACGAGTTGGCCATCAAACAAAACTGCCAAGCATTGTTCTGGGATGCGAAAAATCCAATGCGGCGGTTCATAAAAACTATTCCATGCTCTACAGCTCGCATATTTCATGGAGCAGCCCTACAACGCCGACTCCGCTCGAAGTCTATCCAGCGTTAGCGTTTGATCAACTCTTTAAGAACAAAGCCCAAAAGGGAGATCAGTCCGTACTAGATGCGGTTCTGGAGGACGCAAACGACTTTCGGCGGAATATCAGTAAGATTGATCAGCGAAAACTGGACGAATACTTAAATTCCGTTCGAGAAGTCGAATCGAGAATCAAAAACGCTGGAAAACGAGGGGAATTACAGGGCTGGCGTCCAACCCTGAATCAACCCAACATTGCCCGTCCTAAAGATGGCTACCCGCAAGATATCGTCGAACACATGCGATTAATGTGCGATATTGTAGTGCTGGCCTTTCAAACCGATACGACTCGAGTTTGCACGCTTAAATTGAACAACGATCATGGGACGTTGCGATTTCCACACCTGGGTGTCGATTACATGATCCATCACTTGCTTTCCCACAGTGATTCAGACGACTGGTTGAAGGTCAATCAGTTTTTTCTTGAACAAATGGCTTACATTGCAAAACGACTTGACGAAATTCAGGAGGGTGATCGCACCGCCTTGGACAATTCCATGATCATGCTTTGCTCTAGTATGTTGCACGGCAATCATGAAGCCAACCGATTGCCCGTTGTGATGGTCGGCAAAGCCGGGGGGCAGTTGAAAGGAGGCCAGAACCTCGATTTTTCAAAAAATGAAAACCGGCAGATGTGCCGACTTTATTTGAGCATGATGGAAAAGATGGGTGT
>CAJQQR010000252.1 GCA_905480545.1 uncultured Pirellulaceae bacterium | reverse complement strand
TTGAGCCACGTTAGGGTACCAGATGTATTTCGTTTTTCATTGTGGTTGAGCTTATGTGGATGGCGGCTTTTGCGCCAGCACGCAGTCGTTCAACGCGCGGCCCGCTGGGCCCGCGGTTAAATAAAAGCGTGCATGTGACCCGATAAGGTGCACGTGAAGAAACTGGCTCGATGGTCAGCCTAACGTTCAATGCACGGCCATCCAATTGCGAACTGCGAAGCAGTGGTATGATTTAGCCATGGGAGAAACCCATGGAACCAAAGATCCAATTCGAATCACGGAGTGATGGCATTTAGATCGGGTTCCCGTTTGGCTACGGTGATCCAGTTTCGAACAAACCCCCGGTGACGTGAAGATGCGCGGTGGTTGGACGATCATTGCTCCAAACTGTCACCACGCAAATTGTCCAACGGCGCAACAAAAAAGCCCGCGGCTTTTAACCGCGAGCTTTTTGTCTCGTTTCAGTGGAGATTTGAAATGAGTTTGGGGTTTTAAACTTGGATTTAAATGGGTTTGAAGTTACTTAAAAGTGTTGAGGTTATGAAACGGAATGTCAAAATTCGTTTAGGGTAAAACAAGGAATCGGGTGGAAAATTCTTTAATCTGAATAAGGGTTGAAGAAGTAAGAATGCGACAAATGCATCCAGAAGATCGAGTCGGCATTACAATCGCGCCAGATTGTGGCGAATGTTTTTCGGACTGTTCTTTCGATCCAACAGATTCGAAATCGCATGCTTTAGCTTGTGAACCGCAACTGAAACAACGCCGTCGGGAGTATCGGCCTTTGCCGCAATCGTAATCGACTGTCCCCGATTGGGATGAACTTGGATCCGACAGTTGCCGCAGAATGCACCCGAATCTTCTTTCTCGTCCTCGACATGGACGTCAACGCTCTCGATCAGTTGCGTAAACTTCTTGAGGGAACTGGAAACTCGCTTTTGGATTAATCCTTGAAAGGCCGGGGTGTCTTTGACATTTTTCAAATGGAGATTCACTTGCATCGGTAATGCTCCTGCTTAATAAATTCGTGGACCAGTTCTAAATATTCATTCGGTTTTTGAGAGGGTGGCTTGTGAAAAATCTCCTGAGGAATGTGGATTAAAAGTGACTTTACTTCCCCGTAGACAGTTGGTTGGGGACTTATTGTCTCTTAACGTCACATCTTTATTGTACAATTCTTACGAACTGTCGACAAACTTAATTTTCAAAATCACGCAAATTGCACCAAAATCTGCCAGCAAGTCGATGGTGAGCGAAAGTCTGCGTATTGGCTAAGAAATTCCAGTAACGCGTGGCAACATTTGGTAACAATGTATTGTTTTCCATTAAGCCTATCTCACGATCGTTAGCGGCGTCGAAACGCACTGCAAATGATATCGCGATATTCGCATGCCTCAATTTGAGACGGATTTGACGCCAGATCGCGGAGTTATTGAAGAAAATTCTTGGCCTGACAAGCGAATGAATCCTTGGAAAGATTTGCTTTTTCTTTGGGCGAAAGCGGACACTCTGTCAGATGATGTATTTTTAAAGCACTGGACAGATCGGCGTCGTCAGTTAGTCAGACGTTGTACAGATTAGATTTCCGTTTTCAAGATTGAATCGCCGGTTGATTCTAAAAATGGATGATGATTTAAGTGAGTCGCAGCGCGTCAATTCGTGTTTTTTCCCGACACATTCGTCGCTATCGGGTCGCGAAGGAAAGATTTAAGTGGCGGATCGATGCAGTTCGATTTACAAACCCGAAACACAGCAGCGTTGTGTGAGCAATTCATTAATCGTTTTCTGCGACCTGTATTTAAGGTCATCGCATGCTTTACTAGATGAGAACGGGTTAACACGATGGTTATAGCTGGTCGCGACAGTGCCTCGCAGCAAATGTAATTCTCTTAATTGGAAATCAAAATTACTCAATCAGAACTTCCCAGGCTGGAACAGCAACGAACGCCTAGTCGATTGAAGACGCGTTCTGCGATTTATCTGTTTGTGGCACTGATCGTCCAGGTCCTTTTTTGGTACTTTGCGGTGCCGGCACCGCGGCTTGCAATCGAAGAGCCGTCTGTTTCGTACGCTCGAAATGAATGCGTTTTAGCGGTCGGTTTGCTTTTGATCATTCCCTTTATCGCCATCGCAATTTGTCGGGATCGATTTGACAGGTTTCCATTGGGTTTTGGCGACTATCGTTACGGACTGATTTCCGTTTTGGCGGTTAGTCCCGTGTTTGCTTTTTCCATTATCGTTAGTCCCATCGATGAATCGATGCAAGCGTTCTATCCGATTCCTGGCGATGAGGTTGGTCAGTCGGTTGGGCGATACATGGGTTGGGCGATTTGGTATCTGCTGTTTTACATTGCGTTCGAATTCTTCTATCGCGGGTTTTTGTTATTCGGCACCGACGATTTGGATTGGTTGACGTGCTTTATGATCCACATCACCTGTTGCACATTGATTCATGTTGGAAAGCCCTTTATCGAAACTCTTGCGTCGATTCCCGCCACGATCATTTTCGCGTGGATCACCTATAAAACCCGCAGCATCTGGTATGGTGTTGCGATTCACTTTGTCGTTGGCATCACCAATGACCTCAACATACTTTGGCAAAAGGGTAAGTTGGACTGGTTTGGTTGATTTGTTGCTGCGACACATTCTCGCATTATGAAACTCTTACGGAGTCATTGGCGAAACCCATTGAGTGCAGCGTGAACTCTCAGGCGTGCTTTTTAAATTTAATTTCGAAAATCCGCGGGACGGGGCAGAGGCAGAGGCAGAGGCGGAGGGCTCTCAGCTATTGTTGGAATTGGGCAGCTTCGACTGGTTGCCGCCGGAAACGCTTGCCCAACATCAAATGAATGTCGAGATTGGTCATTGAACCCGAGGGGACGCAAATCGAAAAAGCAAAATTACCACTTTCGTCGTAGTGGATGGCTGTTCATTTTGGCGTGTTGTGGTTTATGGTCCTTTATTTCAAAATGTTAAGCATTGCTGAATCATGGAAGAGCGTTCATTCCATAGGTTCATCCCTAACTGCCGTATGATTCTTCTTGCTGGATTCAGAATTGCCTGACGCGAAACCGACCCCACCATCAAAACGATCGTCGCCGATGTGGCAATTGATTTTGACTCGATTGCGAGAATTTTATCGCGAGCCAGCTGCTGTATTTTGGGTTTACTGCTTTCCGCTTTTGATGACATTTACGCTGGGTTTAGCGTTTCGTGCTGAGCCAATGGTGACGTATTTGGTGACCGTCGTTGAATCGGAAAAATCCGCGGCTATCAAAAAGCAATTGACAGATGATGAGGCGAAACGTTTCCAAAAAACCGAGGTTTTGGATTATGACAAAGCTCGCATATTGCTGCGAACGGGTAAGACCGAACTGGTTATCATTCCGGATGATATCGTGCTCTCAAGATCAGAGAAACAAATTGGCGAGGAAGTCGACGTCGCGACTGGTGATGTTAGCGAGTCAGGCGTAGGAAATAATACGTCAGAGCAATCAAAACCGACGGTAACGTATTGGTACGATCCGCGAAATCAGAAAAGTGATTTAGCTCGAAAGGCCGTTGACGACTACTTGCAAAGAAAAGCTGGTCGCGACGATGTGTTTCTTGCTTCGAATAAGATCATGGACGAACCGGGCGGACGCTACATTGATTTCTTGATACCTGGTTTGATCTGCATGAATCTGATGGGTAGCGGCTTGTGGGGTGTCGGATTTGCGATTGTGGACATGCGAATCCGAGGATTGTTAAAACGGTTTATCGCGACGCCAATGAAGCGGCGCGATTTTATGCTGGCGGCGATGGTCAGCCGTTTGTTCTTTTTGATTCCTGAGCTCTTCTTGTTGGTCCTTTTTGCGCGATACTTTTTTGACGTGCAGGTTTATGGCAATGTGTTTCTGGTTTTCGGTTTGATTCTGTTAGGTTCATTTCAGTTTGCGGGGATCGGACTGATGGTTGCTTCGCGTGCGAAAACGATTGAAACGGTTTCCGGGTTGATGAATTTGGTGATGCTTCCCAATTGGATTTTCGCAGGAATCTTTTTTAGCTCGTCGAATTTCCCGAGCGTGCTGCAGTGGTTTGTCCAAGCCCTTCCGCTAACGCCTCTGGTCGATGCACTTCGAGCTGTCATGCTGGAGGGCAGTGGCGCGATGGACATTTTGCCGCAGCTGACGGCGATATTGTTGTGGACGTTTTTTAGCTTTTTGATCGCATTGAAAGCATTTCGTTGGAATTAGGTTGCCGACCCAAAAATAGTGGTTTATTCCAATTTCCTGCAGAGCGGCAATACGAGAGGAGATCAAATAATTAAGTTGCATTTGCCTGAACGCATACAGGCGATTGATGGTTGCCTGAGGCGAGCAGAATCAACCGTCTTTGATTTCAATCGCGTCTTTACATGCTGTCGAATTTGATTGTGATTCGCCGTTAGGCATATAGTTGTTTAGAGCGGATGAATTCTTCCACTGCCCTGGTCGTTTGAAAGCGGATACTTTTTTCCTCTTTGACGGAATTGCGAATCGTCGTGGAGCTGATTTCGATTTGCAGCGATTGAAACGCGAGATCCTTGACCCGATTCAGCTTTTTTTGATCCATAAAATCAGCAAGCAAATTATAGTCGACATGTGTAGCCGGTGGACGTCGAACGATAATTGGTGTCGCCAATTCGCAAATGCGATTCGGTTCTTTCCAGCCATGAAAATCAATTAACGAATCGGCTCCCATTAACAGAAATAGCTCCGCGTCAGGAGTGTTTTGTTTCAATTGGATCAAGGTATCAACCGTGTAGCTGACGTTGCCTTGTTCAACACGACCGTTTTCAGCATTTGCACGGTCAATTTCCAATGTGTCGACTTCGAATTTTTCATGACCGGCGATGGCCAGCGACAACATTTCGATTCGCAATTGGCCGTCTGTTGGTTTCTGGTCCTGTTTGAAAGGTGAAACGGCGGCAGGTATGAATTTGATCAAATCCAAATTGGCGACGGTCAAGCACTGTTCGGCAAGCAGCAAGTGCCCCAAATGAACCGGATCAAAGGATCCGCCAAATACACCGATTTTCATGGGTCGATCTTCGCTGCAGAAAGGAAATGTAAACGATTCGAGAAAAAGAGGCTAAAATCTGATAGTTTTAAGATCACCTCGAATTTAATAGCTTTATTCGCCGGATGCGGAAGTTGAATTCGAAGCCAGGCCATTTCAACAAACCGCGAGACGTTTTTTAAAACCTAAATTCATGACCGAGCAAAAAAATCTATTCAATGTTGATCCGGAGCCGTGGCTCCTTGATGACATGGATGATTTCCAAACGGCATCAATTGTCTTCGCGGAAGCTCCTTACGGTCCATACGAATATATCATTCCGAGCGATTGGTCGTCGAGAGTTGCAAAAGGGATGCGCGTTCGTGTTCCTCTTGGACGTGGTTCGAGAAAAGTGATGGGCTACTGCATTGAGATCAATGCGGGCCAGCAAAAATCTAGAAGCTTTGACCGGTCAAAACTGCGTGATATCGCAGCCATCGTTGATGAAGCACCGCTGGTCAATGATTCGTTGTTGGAGTTGGCCAAATGGATTTCTGAGCAATATCTATGCCCGCTTGGTACGGTTATCGAAACCATCGTTCCAGCTGGAGTTCGTACCAAAGCGGGAACGCGTGAGATTGCGTTTCTGTCGGTGCCCAATCAAGTCGTGGCAAAACTGACTCAGTTGCAACTTCCCAAAAAACAAGCCGAAGCATTAAAAATTCTTTCAGCCAGCAGTTCTCCATTGACGGTCGACCAGCTTGCCGATGCAGCAGGCTGTAGCGCCGCACCGATTAAGTCACTGTGCGAAAAGAAATTGATTCACGTCGACTTGGAACGCGTTCATCAAAATGATCATGATTTAAAACCAAGAAGGATCGAGGCAGACCTGGAACTGAATCCTGCTCAGCAATCGGCTCTTGATCAAATTAGTCAAGTCGTGCGGGACCAGGCATCCGAAACGATTGTTTTGCATGGGATCACGGGCAGTGGTAAAACGGAGGTCTATATTCGGGCGATTCAGGAAGTGATCGAACATGGACGGCAAGCAATCGTGCTTGTGCCAGAAATCAGTTTGACGCCGCAAACCCGACAACGCTTTCGTGCTCGGTTCAAACGCGTCGCGGTCATGCATTCGCATTTGACGCCATCAGAACGTCATTGGCATTGGCAACAGATTGCCAATGGACAAATCGAGGTGGTCGTCGGAGCGAGAAGTGCCGTTTTTGCGCCACTTCCTCGGTTGGGAATTATTGTAATTGATGAGGAGCATGACGGATCATTTAAACAGGACAAGGCGCCCAGATATCATGCGCGAGATGTTGCTCGTAAACGGTCGGAGCTTGCACGCATTCCACTTGTACTCGGATCTGCGACGCCGTCATTGGAATCTTATCATCTCGCGAAAGCAGGTGACTACAAACTGATTCGTTTGCCTCACCGGGCGCTCAATCGACCGTTGCCTGACGTCAGCACGATTGATTTACGAACGGAATTCGCGAGTAAGTCCCACCGCGGAGCGATCAGTCGCCCATTGCAAAATGCGATGAAAGAAGCATTGTCGCAAGACGGTCAAGTGATTTTATTGCTAAACCGGCGAGGGTTTGCGACCAGCATTCAATGTCCAAGTTGTGGTTACGTGGTTGAATGCCCCAATTGTGATATTGCGTTGACTCATCATCAGGACAGCAACCGGGCGGTCTGTCACTATTGCGATTATATGATTCCGTCTCCGGTTCGATGCAGTCAATGCGACTACGAGGGTATTCGATTTTCAGGTTTGGGAACACAAAAATTGGAAGCCGAAGTCAAGTCGCGTTTTCCAAATGACGCGTGTTTGCGGATGGATAGTGATACGATGCAGCGAATCGGAAGCCATGAAGAAGCGCTCGACCGATTCCGCAACGGTGAAATTAAGATTCTTCTCGGTACTCAAATGATTGCCAAGGGTCTTGATTTTCCGAACGTCACGTTAGTCGGGGTGATCAATGCGGATACCGCTTTACATCTGCCAGATTTTCGAGCGGCTGAGCGGACGTTTTGTTTGGTCACACAGGTGGCAGGCCGGACTGGTCGCGGTGATAAAGGTGGCCGCGTCTTGGTGCAAACTTTTAATCCGGAAAACCCGACCATCCAGGCGGCAGAACAGCATGATTTTGAAAGATTTGCCGAGCAAGAGATTCCAGAACGGGAACAATTCGGTTATCCGCCATTTCGCCAATTGGCGCGGATTGTGGTGCGTGGCGAAAGTGAGGTTTTTGCCGGGGCGTTCGCCACTCAAATTGGTGAAGAGCTACGAAAGCGAATCAAAGTATCTGGTGACGATATTCGAGTGCTTGGTCCGGCGGCGGCACCCATTAACAAGCTGCGCGGCAAGTACCGTTTTCATTTGTTCGCCAGCGGAGCGGACGGTGAGTTGCTGCGGCGAATGATTGCGGAAGTGACGGGGCAACTTCGGACGCCCAACGAAATTCAATGGATCGTCGACATCGATCCGCTCGATATGCTTTAAATGTTTTGGGGTTTGTGCAGGTTAACCGCTGGCGCCGCTTCGCGGCTAGGGTGACCCGTGATGGCGTCCTGTAGGCCTATGTCTGCAGCTAAGTGTGATTGATTCGTTTCATGGCGTCCTTTCAGGACTCGGAGTGACACACACCATCCAACCATGGACTTACGTCCATGGCTTTAGCATGTCATGCCTTCGGCATTAGCCGTCAAGCGGTGACAGCCAACGCATTGCATCCGTGTATCAGCAACGATATTACTTTCCACGTTTACGTGTGCAGATCGGTAAAAAACGTATTCTGCAAAAAAATTGATAGGGGCTCATTGGCTGCCTATTCATCGTCATGTGAAATGCGCGTGGGCCAACCAAACCGGTGGGCCAACCAAACCCCTGGGCCAACCAAACCCCTAGGCCAACCAAACCGGGGTTCCATCCCTACCGTCGCTCTTGATAGGCCTGAACAGCCAATTCATCGCAGCGGTCGTTTTCCGGATGACCACTATGTCCAGCGACGCGAGTGTACTTGAATTCATGTCGCGAAATTAACTCGTCCAGTCGCTGCCAACGCTCGACGTTTTTGACGGGCTTCAGCGATTTACCTTCGCGGCGCTGCCAATTGTTTTGCTTCCATTTCACCATCCACTCGGTGATCCCTTTGCCAACATAAACACTGTCAGTAAATATCTCGACTTTGCAGCGACGTTTAAGAACAGCAAGCCCTTCGATCACGGCTTGTAACTCCATTTGGTTGTTGGTGGTCGGATCCTCGAAACCAGAAGATTCCATTTCTTTCCCAGATGCGAGGTGCCGCATTACAAATGCCCAGCCACCAGGACCTGGGTTACCGCTACAGGCGCCATCGGTGAAAAGGTGGATTTCTGGTTGAAATGACATGCAAGCGTTGGGTTGATTGTGGAATTAGATCGATCGCGAAGAGTTTCGATCTTACTGGATGACTCGACTGATTTTAAGGATAGAGATGCAATGAATTAAACCGTGAAGAGCGGCACGCGATGAACTTTGCCTGTGTAAAAATCAGCTGCCTGTTAATTCCTGTCGTTTTTAACGTTTCAACGAGCGGTCGGCAAATTTGCGTTGGTTTTGGTCAACCACTGTTTGAGAGTTGATTTCATTTTTGATGCAAGCTCGGGTTGCTCGGATGCAAGGTTTTTCTTTTCACCGATATCGTTCTTCAAATTGTAAAGCTCAACTGAATCGTCGGCAAAATAGTTGATCAATTTGAAGTCGCCTGTTCGAATCGCAGATCCTAGTCGATTCTTTTTGTGAAAAGCAAAATTGGGGTAATGGAAATAAAGTGACTCACGCTTCAGTTTTTTGTTTTCAAACAATGGTAGCAAGCTTTCACCATCGCATTGCGAACGATCAAAGTTGATACCACACGCATCGAGAATCGTTGCAAAGTAATCCATGGTTATGATTGGTGTGGCCGATTCGGTTCCGGCTGCGATCTTTCCCGGATATCGAATAATCGTCGGAACCCGAATTCCGCCTTCGTACAAATAGCCTTTGGCTTCACGCAGGGGACGCAAATCCGAGACGCCACCATAGGCTCCGTTGTCGGACGTGAAAATGAAAAGCGTGTCATCAGACAAGTTTTGTTCATCCAAATGGTTCATGATCCGGCCGATTGATGCATCGTAGGCCTCGATCATTGCCGCATAACGAGTGTCTTTAATGCCGGGTCCTTCTTTGCCTTCATACTTTTTTAGATAGGTTTCGGGAGCTTCCATTGGCCAATGCACGGTGTAATTCCACAAGCAAAGAAAGAATGGGCCCTCTTTGTTGGCATCGATGAACTTAATTGATTCGTCAGCCAATCGATCGGGCAGGTATTCACCTTGTTTTCGTGGCGGAAGATTGTGAATCTTGTACGGATCAAAAAATGTTGGTGGTCCGCCGTAAGAACAGCCTCCCACGTTGATGTCGAAGCCCTGATTTTCGGGATAGTATCTTGGACTTCCCGCACCCTGTTTCCCCCCACGATCCGACAGATGCCATTTCCCAAGAAAAGCGTTTGCGTAACCGGCAGTTTTTAAGTGCTCGGCAAGCGTGGTGTAATCGTCAGCAAGAAAGTCTTTGCATGGAGCTGGATTGAGTTTTGCGTCGTCTGGGACAAACCGTTTTTGATCCGGTAAATGATTGGTTATGTGCAGTCTCGCCGGTGCAAGACCCGTCATTAAGGCTGCACGAG
>CAJQQR010000251.1 GCA_905480545.1 uncultured Pirellulaceae bacterium | reverse complement strand
AGACGGGCGATCTTTATAGAGCGACTCAACGTCTGACTTGATTTCGTTTTGTTGTTCTTCTGACAGTTCATCAAGCTTCGAATAAAGATCACCAATCCCATTATTGGGTTCGAAGCCCATATAGCCCAAGGCTGCAGAATGCTTTTCGAGGACATCCTTGTAAAAAACTTTGACGGCATGACCAAAGATGATCGGGTCGGAGACTTTCATCATCGTTGCCTTCAGGTGAAGCGATAACAAAACATCTTTTGATTTCGCTGCGGCAATCGCATCCGTTAGAAACGACTGAAGCGCCTTGCAACTCATTCGCGACGAATCAATAACTTCACCCACTTGAAGGGTGACCGATTCGCGAAGAACCGTCACCTCATCATTGGCAGCCACCAATTCAATTCGCACATCTCCGGCGTTTTCCATCACATGCGACTGCTCATTTGAGAAAAAATCGCCGTCTTGCATACTCGCAACGTACGATTTGGAATCCTTGCTCCATTCACCCATGGAGTGTGGATTCTGCTTGGCAAATTCTTTAACCGGTCCGGCGACGCGGCGATCCGAATTGCCTTCGCGAAGGACCGGGTTAACCGCACTGCCAAGCACTTTGGCAAACCGTCCGCGAATTTCTCTTTCTTCGTCGGTCTGAGGCTCTTCCGGAAAATCGGGAATATCAAAACCGTGTTCCTGAAGTTCTTTAATGGCTTCGCATAGCTGCGGAATAGACGCACTTATATTGGGAAGCTTGATGATGTTTGCCGCAGGAGTCTTCGCGAGTTCACCGAGTTGGCCAAGAGTATCCGGCACTTTTTGCTCTTCGCTCAAACGATCCGTGAAATTCGCAAGAATTCTTGCCGCCAAAGAAATATCGGCAAGTTCAATTTCCAAACCGGACGATTGAGTAAACGCACGGACGATGGGTAGAAACGAATGCGTCGCAAGAGCAGGAGCTTCGTCGGTTTTCGTGTAGTAGATCTTCAGAGCGTTGTCGGCCATCGTTTTTCGATTAACTTGCTAGTTTGGCGGGCTTAAAATAGCCCATCAATGTAGCAAAAAACCTAGCATTTGCGAGATGGGAAAGCGGTCTACCCACTTCGCAAACTCTGGATCGGTAATTGTGCGTGTGCCTATCCACCAAACGCAGATGTCCATATTTGGGAAGGCAGCACGCCTAAATCCAGCATCGTCCAGATGTTCGCCCTACATGGTTTCCATCATCGGATCAGGAATTGTTGCAGCGTACTGATCGATTGTCCCGTCCTTCGAATGCTGGATCCATGGGTCCATGTCGTCAAACATCCGCCCCGGGTTACTGTCACCATAGACTCGACCGATCAACAGATCCGTGAGATCCCCTTTGTATTGCGGGTACTTCTTCATAAACTCAGCAAAGCTGAATTCATCGGTGTAAAAAGCACCGACCAATTTGCGGAAAAGGGAAATCCCTTTCTCGTAATCATCAGTCCAGCACCCCAGTTGTTGCTCCGATAGGTCGCCCAGTTGAAACCCTTCGTTGATCGCATCGGCGGCAAGCTCGCCAGATTTCAGTGCCAGAAAAACTCCTGATGAGTAAACCGGATCAATGAAGCTGTAGGCGTCGCCCACCAGAACCCATCCGTCGCAGGCGTGTTTTTTGGTCGTGTAAGAAAACTCTTTCGCAACACGAATTTCACCTTTTTGAGTCGCATCTGCGAGTCTGTTCTTGATTCCAACGCAATTTTCCATCTCCTCGTAAAATGTCTCTGCCGGTGTTCCTCGCCCTTTGAGAAGCGAATCGTTGTTCGAGACCAACCCAACGCTGACGGATCCGTCGCCTAGAGGAATGTACCAGTACCATGCACTCTTATCTTTCGTATGCAGAATGCAGGTCACCTCCGCCTCTTCACCCGATCCATTACGCTTCGCGCCTTCAAAGTAACTCCAAATTGCCGCTTTCTTCAGTTCCGGGTTCACATCCTTGATCTGCAGTTTGTTGGCGATCATCGACTGTTGTCCCGTGGCATCCACGACAACCTTAGCGATGACGTGTCGCGTTTGCCCCTCTCGGTCGATTAATTCGATTTTGTGTTTGCCGTTTTCCGAAAAATCAATTTTCGTGACCCGTGTTTCATCGAAACAATCTGCTCCCTTCTCCGTCGCATTATCAAACAGAATCTTGTCGAAATCTTCACGTTTAACATGCCACGTTAAGGCACTCTCACGTGCGTCATGTTCCTGAAAGAAAAAGGGACGCGACTCCTTGCCCTTGTTGGTGACAAACTGAACTCCATTTTTCTTGGTGAACTTGCCTTTGGCTCGGATCTTTTCCACCACACCCAAGCGATCAAGGGTCCAGTACACCTCGGGCATTAGGGATTCACCGACATGAAATCGGGGCATCTTCTCACGTTCGATTAATAACGTCGAATTACCCGCTTCTGCCACCAACGCGGCCGTGGTCCCACCTGCTGGACCTGCACCAATCACAACGCAATCGTATTCGTTCTTCATTTCATCGCATCCAATTCGCACTTCGAGTTGATGACTTGATTTTAACATTTCAGGTTTGTTTTGAGCAATCATTGTTTTCCGTGATCCTATAACTAAACTGGCCACACCTTCGTTACCATTTGCGACTCAGTTGTTTTTCCGACCTAATTCAAAGCGAAGAGCTTGTTCTAAAGTTTCATGATTAAATCTGAAGCTGGCGTCGATTAGCTTCTCTGGAACCGCACGACAACTTGTCAACAACAAATCGTTTGCCATCTCTCCCAGCATTATTTTGGCTGCAAATGCCGGAAAAGGCAAAAAACTCGGGCGATGAAGGACTGTACCCAATATCTTTGCGAATTTGCTTACGCTAACCGCATGGGGAGCAACAACATTAACCGCCCCGCTGATCTCTTCGTTCATTATGGCGAAGTGGATTGCACGGATGGCGTCTAAATGCGAAATCCAACTCCAATATTGCTGACCGCTTCCGATTTTCCCCCCTAGCCCAAGATTAAAGGGCAACAAAAGCTTGGATAACGCCCCACCCTTTTGATTCAGCAAGATGCCAAACCGCATTCTTGCAACTCGAATGCCAGAATCTTCAAATTTTCTAGATGCGTTCTCCCATTGACCACAAATATCCGCCAAAAAGCCTGCACCTTGCTCAGATTTTTCACTCAAAATCTCGTCTCCACGATCACCGTAGAACCCAGTGGCAGAGGCACAAATGAACGACTCGGCAACGAGCTTGCGACTCACCAGATAATCAGAAAGTTTTTCTGTCGCATCACTCCGACTCGAACGGATTTTTTCCTTGACATCAACGCTCCAACGTCGGTCCGCAATGCCGAATCCTGCAAGATGCACAAAGCAGTCAACGCTGCCGTGCTCACCAAGACCAACTTCGCCCGAATCTGGATTCCAGCCGATCACGTCGTTCTGGATTTCATTTTTCCGCCCCAAAGGGATGACCGTGTGGCCTCCATTCTCCAAAAAAGGGACCAAAGCCTTTCCGACAAGCCCATTCGCCCCGGTAATCGCGACAGTTTTTCGTGCTTTATCCGCGAATTGAAAGTGATCTTCCAAATCTGATTTGGTCACCTCATGACGGTAGTCGAACATCCGATCCAGTTTTCGTTTTACCCACCCCCCCATAATGATCGACGCCAAAAGACCACCTCGAAGCCGATACTCTATATGATCCGTCAACGAAGAGTGAGTCGTCACGCGATCAAAATCGCCGCTTGCGCCTTGTCCTTGGTCAAAACGGTGTGTGTGCTCCCACTTTTTGAACGGTCCACTTAGGCTTTTGTCGAAAAACTGCTCATTCTCAACGTATTTCGAGTGTTCGGCGATCCAACGAACCGCAACCGGACCTGCATACGTCTTCAGGTTGACCGTTCCGCCCTCGATGCCGCCCTTTTTCGATTCAACTACGACGTTTTCCCACGGCGGTAACAGCCGCTCAAATGCCTTTTCCGCGCGATGCCACTGAAATGCAGCCTCCTTGGGAACTGCAAATGAAACAGATTTTTCAAATATGTTGTCAGCCATAAATATATCGAATCCGTTTGAGGAAAAATCGCGAAGCGTTTAATAAGACAGCGGTGGAATTATCAACCAGCATTCCATCGAATTGTTGTAGGATGCAACGCCGTCGAGAATGAGTTCGATCAAAAACCGTTCAGCGATTCAATTGAGACCATTTTGCTGACCAAAATTAACGACGATCGCCAACTTAGCGACACGTATGGAAACTGGCGAAATAATGGGCCAAATTCTCTTTTATCGACTGCGATTCCTTCCTGAAATTAATTTTGAACTCGTAAAACTAGGATTCCTCAATGAAATCGCACCTCACTAACGCTTTTTTAACCGCGCTATCGTTTGCATTTTTCAATGCAGCATTTGCCACGGACCCTCCAACCGATTGGACTCAATGGCGTGGAGGGAGCCGAGACAGCAAAATCGCAGGTGAGTGGCCAGAAACGCTCTCGACCACAAACTTAAAAAAGGTATGGTCAAAACCATTTGGCCCCAGCTATTCCGGCCCAATCATTGCCAAAGGGCTTGTTTTCGTAACCGAGACCAAAGACAAAAAATCCGAAATTGTTACGGCACTGGACGTCAACACCGGCGAGAAGAAATGGTCGGTAGACTGGTCCGGATCAATGAAAGTACCTTTCTTCGCCGCGAAGAATGGCAGCTGGATCCGTGCGACTCCCGCTACCGATGGCGAGCGTCTTTATATCGGTGGCATCAAAGGCCTGTTCGTGTGCCTCGACGTCCAGTCGGGTAAACAGATTTGGAAAGTCGATTTAAACGAACGGTACGGTACAAGCCCGGAGCAGTTTGGTCATGTTTGCTCTCCACTCATTCCCGACGATGCAATGGACAACTCAATCTACATCCAGTGCTCTGCCGGGTTCATCAAAATGAATCGGCTGACCGGTAAGGAGATTTGGCGAACACTCAACGGCAGCGGAAGCATCATGTCTGGAGGTGCATTTTCATCCCCCATTGTGGCGACCCTAGAAGGCCAGAAACAACTGGTTGTTCAAACACGGCAAGAGCTTGCTGGTGTTGATATGGCTTCCGGAAAAGTACTCTGGAAACAGGCTGTACCGGCCTTCAGAGGTATGAACATCTTGACACCAACCGTCGTGGACAACAAGGTTTTCACGAGCTCTTACAACAACAAGTCATTTGGCTACGTGATTTCGAAAGACGGAAATTCGTTTGTTTCATCTCAGGAGTGGTCATCTCCATCGAAAGCGTACATGTCGTCTCCCGTAGTGATCGACGGGCACGCCTACTTGCACTTGCAAAATAAACAAATTGCATGTTTTGACATTGAGGGCGGGACGACCAAGTGGGTTAGCAAGAACCGAAAGCGATTCGGTGATTACTGGAGCATGATCGGATGCGGTGACAAAATTTTGGCTCTGGATTCCAAAGGCGTCCTTTACTTGATGAAGGCCAATCCCGAGAAATTTGAGATGCTGGGCGAGGTGAAATTAGATACAAACGACTCTTGGGCACACGTTGGAATTTCAGGCGATCGCATTTTTGTTCGTGGCCTGGATTCTCTAACGGCTTATGATTGGAAAAATTAGATATCGAGTGTCAGTCAACTTCCAAGACTGGAAGATTTTGACATTCAAAACGCTAACCAATTTGTTTTCGATCAAACCATCGCGACGAACTGCTGATAGTAAAGCAGGGTCGCGATGGTTTTTGCGTCTTCAATCTGACCGTTTTTGATTGCAGCGAGTGCATCATCAAAACGAACAACCTCGATTTCGATTTCTTCGTCATGCATTAAGTTCTGTTCGCCGGACACAAGGTTTTTTGCGATAAACGCATGCATTTTTTCGTTCAAAATGCCTGGAGAGACATAGTAATCAAAGAGCGGTGTCAGATTGTCAGAGCGAAAACCCGTTTCCTCGGCGAGTTCACGCTGAGCCGTAATGATCGCTTCTTCGCCGGGTTCCAACGTTCCAGCGGGTAATTCGACCAGCGTTTTCTCAACTGCAAACCTCTTATTCCGAATAAGACAGATGTGATCCGCGTCAACAAATGGCAAAATGACGACGGCCCCCGGATGTTGCACCAGCGCTTTCTCTACCATCGATGACTCGTTGCACGACGCTGAATTTCTCAGTTCGCAATAGTTCTGTTGATGATTCCATTTATTTGGCTGATATTTAGGTTGAAAACGTTTTTTTTTCGACGAATGATTGCAATTTCTTTTCCAATCGATAGGCTGAAAATCTGGGATGTTTCGTTTTTTAAACAAAATCCCCAGATACCAAGCTACAGCATTTGATAATTGGTAGTGTTAAGTGTGTGACTTGATGTAAATCCACGGTTTTCGTTCGTTTTATTTATTAAGTTTTACCTATTACGCGACTGATAGGTTTATAGAGCCCTGACCTGGCGCCCAGCCAAATTAGAGCGTTAGAACATACTGCAGAGTATGCCTCTACATTTTTACCATCCGCAAACAAACATATGGTCGGAGAACAGCAATCAGCTTGGAGCCTTGCGTTAGGTAAATGGTATGGCGTGAATGTCCGCATCCATATGCTGTTTTTCTTTTTTGCGGTCATGACTTTCTATTTTGGTTGGCATGCGGCGGCAGGCGGTTCGGGTGTCGAGTACTACACAACCTGCGCAGCGACTTTGGGAATCTTGTTCGCATCGATCTTTGCGCATGAGGTTGCCCATGGATTTACTGCAACCCGATTCGGGGGTTACGTTGAATCGATCGAGGTATTTCCTTGGGGCGGAACAAGTGAGATTGAACTGCCGAAGAACAAGCATCATCAGCTTCTTGTTCATTTGAGCGGACCGCTGACGAACCTTTTTGTCTGCCTCTCCTGCGCCCTGATTCTTTTCTTTGATGCTCATTTCGCGGAAAAAGGAAGCTGGTCAACACTCCTCTCACCATTACAACCAATCATCATTCGCGATCATCTTTTCACCAATACGGTTGGGCTGATTTTTTGGGTGAACTGGTTGGTCTTCATGATTAACCTGCTCCCGGTTTCTCCTTTCGATGGCGGCAAAGTCGTCCGCTCGTTGATTCCATTGTTGTGGCCGAACACCAGAACAGATCAAGTCTATCTGGGGTCGATGATTGTTGCGGGCATGACCTCAATCGGACTGTTCGTTTTGGCCTGGCTCTCACGCGAGAGCCAAGTCACAACGTTAATTCCAATGTGGTTGGTGCTCACTTTGCTCGGAATCATTGTCTTTTTCGGTGCACGGCGACAGACCCAATTGGATTTACGAGACCTTGAAGACCTGCTTGAAAACGAATCCAACGTATACGCTGACAAATTGATGGAAGCGATCGAGAACCGCGCTTTTGATGAGTTTGATGAAGAGCGTGAAAAAGACCATCAAATCTCAGACTGGCTTTCACAGCAAAAATTCGACGATGACTTCAACTTCGAATCGGATGACCAGTCACACATGGAAGATCAACTGGACGAAATTCTCGACAGGATCAACCGAGTTGGCTTCGAAGGTTTATCCGAGGATGAAAAAGCGATCTTAATGCTTGCAAGTGCGAAAATTCGGCAGCAGAATCAGCAGACCGATATTTAAGAATGCCCGACTTTCATTGCACTCAATCGAGTAACTCGCAACCGATTAAGGCATCATAAATCAGCTCGCTCGCAGCGGCATGTCCATTTTCGTTCCAATGCCCCGTTCCAAGCTTTGACGCAGGGAAGCCGTGAAGAAAAAGCCCCTCAGATTCACTAACGTTTCTGTACAGCGGTTCGGCCAAGTTCAAATTAAAAATCGTGTTCGCTTCGCAATATTCGGCAATTCTTTTATCCGGGTAAAAGGGATCGGCAATTCCGTTGCCTGAAAAGTAGTCTTCGCGAAATTCCTTATTCGGATGAACCTGGATCGGATTACTGAGCGTCACCACCAAGCACTCTGCACCATTGGACGTGCAATCCGCGGCAAACTTTTGAATCAGCAACTCTGTTACTTTCCAAGCAACATCCCAATCAGAATTTTCTTTTGGCGTTAGATAAACGTTTGGATCCAGCCCAATGTCATCCAGCTTGCCGCTCTGTTTTCGATTCTTCCACGCCGCATAGAATTTGTTGACCAATTGCAAACTTCTCGACCAGTTAATCAAGGCAACCTTGGTTTGTGTTGACCAAGAATTCGCAGCCATGAATCGTGCATCATGTTTAAAAGAGTCGTCCAAAACGAGACCATTTGCCTGCATTCGATAGTATGGCTTGATCTGACCGCTATTGATTTTCGACGAATTATCGCCAACATCATTTCCAGTGAATACGGCTAGAATCACGATGTCTGGTTGAGTAGGAAGCACATAATGGTTAAGCATTTCCAACTCTTGTGCGGTTCCAAATCCCGAAACACCAAAGTTAAGAACCTCAACTAGTTGCCCCGCTTTTTCGAATCGCCGTTCCAACAGGTGACAAAAAGTCTTTTCATAAGGGACATGGATCGCTTCGGTAAACGAGTCACCGATCACCGCAATTCGAACAACGTTTTCCTTTTTGGCCTGATATTCATTTCCACGAAAACCGCTCGAATTGGTTTTTACGATTGCATTGCCCTCTTCGATGTATCGAACGTTAAGATTCGGGCGCAAACGAGTCCCGCAAAAATCATCCGGCTGATAAAGCAACGGAAAAGAAACCCCAAGTGCAAGTAAGAGGAACTCGGTTATCGCGAATGCGACACAAATCCCAAACAGCAGCAGAACCAGCTTCTTCTTCAAGTTTTGATTGAATCTCGACCATTTTGATACGACGAGCTTCGAAGCCGCATTCTCATTTTGTGATCGCGGCGTAGAACCATGCGTTGAGCCAGTGGAAGCGTTCATTTTATGATTAAATTGCGAATTCGACAGGAAAAATCCATCAAACCGAACGATGCCAAAGAGAGCATGGATTGTGCAGAATGATCAACAAGTTGATTGCTGTTACATCATTTTTCGGGGTTTGATACAACCCCGCAAGATTGTTACGTGAATTCGCGGCTCGCAATGGGTTTCGGCGTGGAGAATTCGCCCGGTTGGTTTGTTCTTGAGGGAAAAATGTCAATATTTTTTCAACGCTCCTCTGTTTGGGTCATGTTGTGGTTATTGATAGCGGGCTGCAGCAAAACGCCCGATGCAAAGACATCCGAAAACGAATCACCATCATTCGACGATTCGCCTGCCCCCGAACAAAACGCAAATAAATTGTCGACCAATTTGTTTGAAATGATGAAACTGGCTGATCAACAAAATTCTGAAGGTGATTTTGACACAGCGTATGAAACGTGGCGCAACATTCATTCACAAGTCAACAACGAGTACGGCATCGACGCATGGCAAACCGTTAGTGCTGAGCTTGCGATGAATGCTGCCCGACAAAGAACTAAAATGACGGCTGAGAACGCTGAGCTATCGAGGCAACTGACGCAGCTTGTTTCCAATTCAATGCAACTGATGCAGGAGAAAAAATACGATTCCGCCAGACCGGACATCGAAAAAGCGTCTGGGTTGTCGACTCGCCTGTGGGGTAAAGAATCTTTTGTTTCGGCGAACATAAATTTCAACCGAGCAATGTGCTATTTCTACGAGGGCGACCACAATCGCGCAATTGCGGTCATGACCGACGTGTTAAACCTCCGCATTTCATTGACGGGAGTCAATCACCCCGATGTTGAGACTGCCATGGAAAGCCTGGCAACGGCTCATAATCGCTTAAAGCAATTTGACCAAGAGGAAAAAGTACTGATTCAATTACTTGACGTCTCAAAATCATTATGGGGCATCGAAAGCCGTGAATACGAGATTCGATGCAACGATCTGGGCGTTGCATACAATAACAATTCAAAACCTTTATTGGCAATCAAACAATTTAATGAGCTAGTTGAGTTACGTCGAAAAAAGTATGGTGATGATTCAATGGAAATCGGCCACGCCGAATTCAATCGTGGAATTGCGTTTTCCCAAATCAAAAAATATGATGCCGCCTTAACGTCGCTGCAAACGACTTACTCTATTTTTCATAAGCATGACATTAACCTTCAGGACCTGAGCTGGGTCACATTACTTGAGCAACTCGGTCAACTTTCGTTGATTACGAAAAAACACCTGGATGGGCAAAGGTACTACTCTGAACTGGCCGACCTCTGGAAGGCAAATAAAGGTGATGGTTCCATTGAATACGGAAAGTCGCTCTACAAATTAAGCGTCTGCATCGGTAATCAGGGTAAGTACCCGGAGGCTGAGCCAATCATGAAGCGCTCGCTGGATATTTTCGAGGCCAATTTGGGTGCCGAAAATAAACTGCTACACCAACCACTAACAACCTATTCATGGCTTCTTGAAAAAATGGGTGTGACACAAGAGGCCGAACGCGTCAAAATTCGAGCCGTTCGCTTGGCTGGATTTCAACCGTTGCCAAAATAAGGAAACGTGTGGAAAACACGTGGGGAAAGAAATCGTGTAATAAAGCAAGAGTCAGATGATTGGATCTTCATGCGATCAAAATCCAAAGCATGCCCATCGAAAATCACCAGCCCATCACCATGTTGGATTCAATTACTTTCCTCGCCTGATCCAAATCAACGCCCGTCTCGCCCATGTAAAGTCGGATCGCGTTTACCTTATCACCTGATGCCTTTGAAAGACAATCGCGGGCAACTGTGCAAAGATCCACCTCATCTTTAATTCCCAAAACGCTCTTGGAGATCACCCAACTGTCTCTTGGCCGTTTTACCATCCGTTTAATTGTTTCCATCGGATAGGAATTCTCAGCGACAACTTGAGCCGCTTCCTGATCGTCGGCCCAAGTAATGATGATATGTCCGTCGGTTTCAATTTCGTAAAGCGGCATAGCAAGCGGTCCAACAAAAGCGTTTCAAAAACAAATTCCCTACACCTTCTTACAATTAGTTTGTTCGGGGACGATCGCGGGTCACCAGTTATCTATCGATCAGAACAAACCGCTTTGTCCGGAAAATTTCCATTTGAAAAGGTGTTCGACTCCATTTTAATTCGCAGCACGAAATTTATGAAGGCACCATAGCGAGTAGCCCTTTAAATTAGGATTGAAAAAAGCACTTAATAGCGTTCTCAATGCGTCGTAGCCGCAGCGACCATCGCCTTTGCTTTAACCCACATTATCGTTTTGTTTAGACGCAAAAACGCTAGGAGCATTCACCCGTCATTGATCAAACGCCGAATTTGCATTTTGAACAAAAGCCTTGATGAGTGCGGGATCTTTTTGGTGCTTGATGTTTTCGACGCCGCCGGCGACATCGACACCAAATGGACGCACGGTCGCGATGGCCTCTGCGACATTCTGTGGCTCCAAACCGCCTGCAAGAATAATGGGCACGCTCGTTGGCAATTTGATCTTCGACAACCATTCCCAATCCATTGACAGTCCGGTACCGCCGAATTGACCGGGCTGGAATGTGTCCACAATAAAGCCTGCAAGGCGGCCTGAACCACCGGCCGTCGTCCATACATCCATTTCGGCCAGTGATTGCACGTGGTTCTCTTGCGCCAGCCGGATCGCTCGAATCACTCTTACGTGCTCAAGGTCTGGATGAGCGTCTAAACCTTGTAGAATTGACGCAGATTCGTCGCCGTGAAATTGCAAGTAATCCAGTCCGACAAATTTGGCGATTTCGCAGACTCGATCGAGCGTGTGGTTCACGAACAAACCCACAACCGCGATATCCCCCTTCAGAGCAGCAGCAATATGGCTTGCAGTTTCAACCGAAACACACCTTTTGCTTTTTTCGTAGAAGTTCAAACCGACTGCACTCGCGCCCGCCCGGACACAACTTGCCGCAGTTGCAACGTCTTTGATTCCGCAGATTTTGATTTTAAACATCTTTGCATTCACCGTTTAACCAGAGCTTGCGATTTGAGATCTAAACCGATCCGCAACAATCGATAGACTTTATCTCGACATCGACCAGCATTCGACGGCATGTCGATGCCACCCGCTATCAAGGGCGAACAGTCGTCGAGATGTTCGACATATACAATCAACGAGGCTGATATTCGAGTCAGGTATTTGCAACGTCAAAATAGGCGATGCCAAGAAAAGCCGAAACCGGGCTCTAAGAGCCCGGTAACATGAAAGTCAGGCGAATGCCTTTCCATCGTGTGCGGATTTCATATTCTCAAACTTTTTAACGGCTCAAAAATATAGTGATTTTTCTCGGGGTGCCGTTGAATTTACTCGAGATCAATGCGTTTCATTTCTCGCTGGCACATTTCTAACAAACGTTTCTCGGCTATTGATGCGTACTTTGGGACGGGAAGGGAATAATCCCGTGCCACCGCAGCGTCTTCGTTAAGTTGCCTGCTGCGGTGCTCTTTCAGTGCAAGTCCCCATTTCATCAACCGTTCAATTAGACGGTCTTCTGCATTGAGCTTCTTGGCCTCGGCCTTTAATGCCGGCAGTTTGCTCCCTGTTAGCAACTCCTTTATTTCGTGTTCAACAATTTCTGACTGATTTTGCACAAAGACCAAATCATGCCGTGCAAGATTCGCACCGGAATCAATTGCCGCAACTTCACCGTGTCTGCTTGTGTGATAAATGACTTCGACTTGAGTGAAACGCTCGCTCAATTCTTCCGCGATGTCACCGGTTGAATCGGTTGAACCATCATCAACGATGATCAGTTGAAATCGAGAAGTAACCTGCGGCAACAAGTCAACGAGAAACTCAACATGTTGATTGAGATGTCGGGCCGAATTGTACACCGGCATCACAATAGATAGGGACTTCATTTCTTGTCTCGAAACGCGATGACTTTTCTAAAAAATGAAATCGGCGACTAATAGGCGAACAAGCAGCGGAAATCGAAAGTAATCGCTGAAGTTTCCGATCGAAGCACCTCCTACAAAGCTTATGCGGACAAGTTGTTTATTGGTGGAAGTACGAGATTCGCTGCTGGTATCGATTAATACATTGTTGCAAACGCCGTTGCCCGTCAAATCCCACGTTAATGAACCAAACAAACCGATTAATCCGGTTGTATCCCAAGGCATAGAATAGAATTCCTATGGCGGCTGGCCCGGTTGATTCGGGTACACGCTGAGACGCGGATGTGCAAAAATGCTTCCTCGCGTTACGGGCTTTGGTGACCGAGCCGGTAACAACATCTTCCTTTAAGAATCCATCGCAATGAACTATCGCCTAGTCGGCAAACTACTTGGTATCATCTGCCTTTTGATTGGAATCTCGATGATCCTTTGCCTTCCATGGGCATGGAAAGGTCTGGGCCGGCACACCGATTCGATTGTAGATTTTTCGAGGCTTGAAAGTTTTGAATGGCGAGGTTTTTTTGCACTTTCGGTTAGCACCTTAATCTGTTTTTCCGTTTCAGGCCTCTTTTTTTACTTGGGAAGAAAATCAAAAGGGCAAATATTTCTGCGAGAAGCGATGGCGATCGTGGGACTCAGCTGGGTTTTGGCGACGGTATTGGGTGCACTACCGTTCATGCTGTCAAAAACCTATCGAAGTTGCTCGATTCGAGTATATGAAGAAACCGATCTGGTCTTCGTTTCGAAATTCAACTGGAACTTTCTTGACGCGTGGAGTTCCGAACAAGTTTCCTCTGCCCAAAAAGAGGTCTTACAAACACTAGTTTCGCCACCCTCTGATTTGTTCCCTCGAAAAGCCCAAGGGTTGACCAAAACACAACTCGCGAAGGTCACCGGTCGCTCCGCCGATGAAATAGATCAAATCATCGAAGAACTGATGAATCATGAATCTTTATCGCAAATCCTGTTAACGCCGGATTCGCCCATAGCACCGTTTCCGGCAAACGGCAGATACCGCTTGCGATGGGTCAGAATGGGTTTGATCGACAGTCTTTTCGAAGCACAATCTGGATTCTCTACGACAGGTGCCACGGTGATCGGACACTTGGAGGATCCGGAATTAGTATCGCATTGCATTTTATTCTGGCGAAGTGTGACTCACTTCCTGGGAGGCCTGGGCATTATCGTCTTGTTCGTCGTCGTCTTGGGAGAGGGCTCTGCTGGAAAAACACTGATGCGCAACGAAGTCCCCGGCCCAATCGACTCTAACCCGACAACCCGCATGCGGCATGCGGCAATGTTATTTACCGGGATGTACTGCAGTCTGAATGTTTTGCTGGCTCTGATCCTGATGACGTCCGGCGAAATGAATGCTTTTGATGCCATCACGCATTCTTTTGCAACCATGGCAACCGGCGGTTTCAGCAATTACGATTCCAGCCTCGGCCATTTTTCTAGTTCTTTTGTTCAATACACAGTGATCATATTCATGATCCTTGCCGGAACGAACTTCACTTTGCTCTATCTCTTTTTCAGCGGCAAACCCAAAGCCATGTTGCGAGACATTGAATGGCAAACTTATGTGCTGATCACATTTGGATTGACTGCCTTGATCATTGGCTTCGGAATGTGGCATCGCGATACTGGCTTTGAGAATTTTTTCGATGCCTTACGAAACGGTCTGTTCCAAGTCGTTTCGGTGATTACAACGACCGGATTCGGAACCAATGATTTCGACAAATGGAACAGCTTTGGTCGCGGGGCATTGTTGCTTCTCATGTTTGTAGGGGGATGCGCTGGAAGTACCGGTGGCGGCATGAAAGTTGTCCGCCATATCCTTTTTATCAAAATCCTTCGCCTCGAAATTGAAAAGTCATATCGCCCGCGCGTCGTTCGCAAACTGACGTTTGGAGGCAAACCAATCGATGATCCCAATCTTGCTAAGAACATCTTGTTGTATTTTGCATTCGTCTGGGTTCTGTTTTGCGCTGCATGGCTTTTCGTTGTCGCATTTGAACCCAACGACACATGGGGAGCGAATTCGGAAAAAAAGCTGATTGATAGCGCAAGCGCTGTAGCAGCGACACTCAACAACATCGGCCCAGGACTAGGCACCGTTGGAGCCAGCCAAAACTATGGACACTTTTCAAACGCTTCCAAATTCCTTTTCATTTGGCTCATGATGCTCGGACGACTCGAATTGTACGTCGTGTTAGTCTTATTCATTCCTGGTTTTTGGCGAGGATACAATTAGGTCAACGCGCCGAATCCAAAAGCGATTCGGCGGCGGATTCGCCGCTCTGCACACACGCGGGAATGCCAACCCCTTTATACGACTTACCCGCGATCGCTAAATGATTGATCGAAGCGACGGAACTTTCTATCTGAGCGACTAAATCCGTATGTCCGACATGATACTGAGGCATCGACTCAGTCCATCTAACTACTGATTCGAGCTGCGGTGCACCTTTCACACCCAGTAAATCCGCTAAATCCTCCTTGACCATATCGCAAATCGACGCGTCGGTCTGTTCGAGCAATTCAGGCTGACAGGCGCCACCAACAAAGGAACGAATCAAAACAGACTCGTCAGGCGATCGTCCCGCGTATTTTACGCTCGAAAAACTTGCAGCCAAGATATTTCGAGATTCACTCAGTGGTACCACAAAACCAAATCCCTCCAGCGAATCTTCGACAGACTCGCGGCTGAAACCATGAACAACAATTGCAGAACTGGCATAACAAATTGTCTGCAACTGGCGGCTCAACTCTTGATCGACATCGCAAAGCAATTTTGCTGCAATACTTGCCGGTGTTGATATCAACACCCGGTCAAATTCACTTTCGCCTGAACTCGATTGCAATCGCCAACTGGCCCCCTCCGAGGAAATCGACCGTACAAATGAATTCAGCTGAATTGTTGTGTTGGTCAATCGAGATTGCAGCGCCGCGATCCAGGCCGCCATACCATTTCGCGGGGCCAGAAACAGATTGTATCGAGCACCTGATGTGACAACGGCATCGGACTTCAAGGAATCATTTTCACCTACCTTCTTTTGCCGAGCCATTGCGCCGATCACGCTGCCGTGTCGTCGCTCCATATCCAAATATTGATTCAGCGTTGCCTGCATGCTTAGCTTCTTCGGATCGGCAGTGTAGATCCCACCCACAAGCGGTTGAATAATCTTGTCATACGCCTCCGCCCCAAAACGACGTGTGGCGAACTCATAGAGTGAGTCATCTTGATTTTCCAATTTTGGAGGCACGTTGACTTCGTCAAGAAAACGTTTCTTACCAGCGGAAGACAACAAGGTCGTTTCCCGAATTGCATCGAGGTTCGATGGGCTCATCAGATTAAGCCCTTTGGGAACCGGTACCAAAGAATTACCCTTCACGATAAAAGCACGCTGAAACTTCCCATTGGTCTGAATCAGTTCATCTTCGAATCCAATTCGTTTGCACAGCTCGATTGCGGCGGTATCTTTGGTGGTAAACATATCGGCCGAATGCTCCAGCAAAAAATCTCCCGAGCGTTCAGTCCGAAGGACTCCACCCAGGCGATCGGACGATTCAAACAAATGAACGTCGACTGTCGGATCCAGCTCGTTCAACCGATGTGCAGCGGCGAGACCAGTGATCCCGCCGCCAACGATAGCAACTTTCATAGAGAAATTGAGTTTCAA
This sequence comes from uncultured Pirellulaceae bacterium, assembly GCA_905480545.1. GTDB lineage: Bacteria > Planctomycetota > Planctomycetia > Pirellulales > Pirellulaceae > JABAAE01. Next base: position 16,099 of record CAJQQR010000251.1, on the reverse strand, counting down.
TCTCGCGTGCAACAAAAAGAAAATTTTGTTGGGCAAGCGAAGAGGTTAAAAGAATTTAGCAAAGAAAAATAACGATCATTCGCTGACCGGTGTCACGCCCATCACGATGTCGAAATTCGCTTTGAGTTCACCGATTTTTGAATTTTCGACTTTGGCGAAATCGACGATCAATGAATTGCGAACCTTCACGTCTTTGATCGAATTCAAGGGTCCGTCTTTTTTGTTTTGAGCGTTTCCTTTGATATAGCACTGAGTGACCAACTCCTTCTTACCCTTTAGCTTTACCGCGACATGAATGTGCGGCGTTCGCCCAGGGTACGGGACTGGCTTGACCGTTCGAAAATAGTATTCGCCGGTTGAAGCTGTTGTAAAGCGACCAAATCCTTGAAAGTTCTTATCGCTACCACCTTTTTTTGCATCAGCGGTATGCAAATACCGACCATTGCCGTCAACTTGCCAAATTTCGACTTGAGCATTTCGAATCGGCCTCCCTTTTACATCCAGCACTCTCCCTGTTAGATGTGTAATTTCACCGATCGCTGACGTCAAATTATCGTTGATTAAGAGCAAATCGTTGTCGGTGTCCAGCGGCAATTTATTAGGATAAAAAGGACCTGCGGTTTGTCGAGGAGTCTTGGTCAACTCTTCGGCAAAAGTCCATGCAGGGAACACTGCGGATGCCGAAAGAAGAGAACAGGTAGTCAAAAAATTGCGACGTTTTTGCATAGGATTAAAACCAGACGAACGAATTATTGATTAGGGGCGAGATAATGGTGACTTGTCCTAGTTTGACTCTCGCACATTTGAAAAGACAAATCGCTTACGATTCGCATTACAGAACGTTTCTCCCAATCGCTGGAAAGCCCCAGCTGGGGGCACAAAACAATCAGGACAATTGCCATTCAAAATGCGGCGCCGCCGTGGATACACTGCGGAAAGCTAACTTAGAATCAGATGAAATTATAGACGTTCCTCTTGAATAAGTTAATGGAATTCACGGCACATACTCCTAAATGACTTTTCCTTATTTTGAAAGTTAGCTTGACGCCAAATGCTGTTTTTAGCCCCCCAAATTGCTAGACTGATGTTGGGCCCCGAAGCACTAAGAATGCGCAGGGCGCGTTAGACTTTATATAAAACGATGGCAATACAAAACAACGCCTACCAACTTCACGTTGTTATCTGACACAAAAGCCGTAAACTGCAACGTCAAATCGCGAATCCAACCTTTCGAACTTTGCAATTAGAAATCATATGAATTTTCGATTTTTCGACTGCCTCACGCTAACACTCATTTCGTTCTTGATGGTTTCTACCGGGGCTGACGATACTGCCAGAGCAGTTGATCATGATGAACCGACTCGCTCGGTCATCGTAGTTCAGGGCGTTGGTGGCTCGCCACAGTTCGACGATTCGTTTCGAGCTGCTTGTTCAAAAATTGAGTCCGCAGCCAAAAAAGCAAAAATCAACTTCACGTGGATCGGCGGCGGTACGAAAACGGCCGATTCAAAATCGGATCGTGATTTATTAAAAATTGCGATTGAATCAAACCTCAATGAAAAATCGCAACTTTGGCTGATTTTAATCGGTCATGGAACTTACTCACGTAACGCTGCAAAATTCAATTTACGTGGTCCCGATCTGTTGGCTGCCGATCTGACCAATTGGCTGGAGGATTCGACGGCGCCAATTGCGATCGTCAATTGCGCTTCGTCTAGCGCTCCGTTTATCAATAGTTTGTCAGGTCCAAATCGCATTGTCGTGACGGCAACCAAGAGCGGATTCGAAATCAGCTTTGCTAGATTCGGTCAGTTCTTTGCTGAGGGCATTACGAATATGGAAGCAGACATCGATAAGGACGAACAGGTTTCACTTTTGGAATCATTTTTGTTCGCATCTAAAAAGGTTCAGGAGTTTTACAAATCTGAGTCGCGGCTTTCTACTGAACATGCCCTAATTGACGACAATGGAGATGGCAAAGGCACCCCGCTTGAATTTTTTCGTGGTGTTCGAGTCGTGGCCAAGGCAGCCGACGATACCATTCCTGATGGACTTCGTGCCAATCAGCTTCATTTGATTGAAAGCGAGTTCGAGATGAAACTGTCGGCCAGTATCAAACAGAAGAGATACCAGCTGGAAATGGAAGTCGAGAAACTTCGCTCACAAAAATCACAAATGCCTGAAGGTGAATATTTTGAAAAACTGGAACTGATTATGACGAAATTGGCACAGCTCTATGCTTCTCAGGAAAAAAATCCCCTCCAGAACGCAGATAGTAATGCTTCGGATCATTCAAAAAAAGACGCTGAAAATCCAAAAGCTAAAAACTTGAAAAAGGACGAGAATCCATCGACAAGCAAACAAACGAAAAAGGCCGCCAATCCAAAGTGAACTGGCAGCCAGCGGGGCTATCATCTGTTTTGAGCTTTGCTGCATCGGATTTGCTGCTCAAGTTTTCGACCCTCTTTCCAACGGCATAATCACGCCCTCACGTCGAAATAGACATTGAGTGATTTAGAATCCGATCCGAAGGGAAACTCCACTGTGTCCGTATCCACCACTGTACGGATAGTAACCACCATAGCGTCCTGGCGAAAGGTAAGGATTGTGGAAAGCGCTCGGCGAGGCCCGATAGGTGGATCGTGGATAATAAATACGTGTTGAATGGATGGTGCTTCGCGGAACATGGTAGTGCGAATAAGCCGGTGAAGCGTAGCGACTGGTATGCGTTCCCGGTCCAATCGAATGTCGACCATAATACGGCGTCGAGTAAGATCTGACGGTCGTTGGGCGAACACAACTACGGCCATACTGAGCATTTGACTCCGATGTGAATGCAAGTGACACCACTGCCACACCCAAACCTAATAAGATTCGGTTCATGATAAGACTCCAAAAAAATTCCAAAGGGGGCTGCCGAATGATCGGCATTGTTCACTTGGATCTAACATGCGACTTGCGTGCCGAACGCAGGTTGGTGATGCAAAGCATTAGCCTGAACAGGCTTAGCCGATAAAGCCGCCCAATTTAACAACTGATTTTTGTCATCAAATTGAAGTCGGATGTAATCGAATTGGGTGCGCTACAGCCACGCCTCGTACGGCGCACCGGGTGCTTCAGATTTAACAGATTACGCCTTAGAGAAAATGACGGAAGTCGTATTGAGCCAAAGAATCCTGAATCGAAACCTCTCAAAAAAATCGAAAAGCACGAATCGAAAAGCACGAATCGAAAAGCTTCGTGTCAGACAACCGATTCAGTTCCAAATTGAATTCTCGACAAAATCACTTCTTTAAGAGCTTTTCCGCACCGTTTGCGATCAACGATTGTGCAAGGCCAACACCCAAGGCCGCACCGCTCTCTAAATCGATTTTACCTTCGGCAACTCGCTCACCATGGACACGCTCGGTTCCATCTTGGCTGAGCACGACCGCCTCGAGGTTAAGAGCGTGATTTTTGATTTTGGCGTGAGCACCAACTGGTGCGAGGCAACCAGCTCGCAACTCTCTCAACAGCGCTCGCTCGGCAACGACTTCGATGTGGCTCGGTGCGTCGTCAATGCTCATCAACGACTCGATGGTCAGTGCATCTTCAGAGCGGCATTCCAACCCCAATGCCCCCTGCCCTATTGCGGGCAACATAAAATCAATCGAAATGATCTCGGTAATTCGCTGAGTCAATCCCAGTCGCGTCAATCCGGCCTGGGCGAGAATCAATGCGTCATATTCTTCTTCATCCAATTTACGAAGCCTGGTATCGACATTCCCGCGAATATCGGCGACGCGTAAATCGGGACGATGGTTAAGCAACTGAGCTTGCCGACGGAAACTTCCAGTGCCGATCAACGCGCCTTCGGGAAGGTCTTGAATCGATCCATATTTATTGCTGACCAAAACATCCTGCGTAACTTCACGCTCTGGAACCGCGCCTAAAAGAAGCCCCTGCACAGATTCTGTTGGCAAGTCCTTTAGACTGTGAACGGCAAAATCAATTTCCGAATCCAGCAATGCCGTTTGAATTCGTTTGGTGAATGCACCTTGACCACCAAAATCTTGTAAAGATTGAGTTGACTGGTCGCCTTCGGTCGAAATATACACGATCTCGACTTCGATATTTTTAAGTGCCAATTCGGATTGAATGTGCTTCGCCTGCCATGTTGCAAGCTTGCTGGATCGACTTCCTAATCTGAGCAACTGCGAGCCTCTAGTTATGCTTATTGTTACGGGTAAAAGATAATTTCAATGCTTACGAAGTGGACTTTTGCTTCGAACAAATGAATCCCGATTCATTTGTCACATGCGCTGTCCACACAAGCGGCGACACTCATATCGAAAAAGCCAAGTCTGCTTCCAATACATTTATGAAATATCGCTGGAGAAATTCGGATCGTCAGGGTAAAAAACGTTTTCGTCCGGAATCCCCAGCTCGGAATCGTCTTCCACCTGTGATGATTTCGATTTCGCTTTTTTCGATGCGTAGGATTCGACTTCATCGCGTTTGTCTGATGGCTCTCGACTGCGAAAGAATAATCGAATCGGGACCTCGCCAAATGGCAATTTGTCTCGAATCACACTCAGTAAATAGCGTCGATACGCTACGGTAAAACAATCTGGATCATTGCAAATGATTACGATCGTCGGCGGTTGCGTAGTCACTTGCGTCGCGTAAAAGATTTTAGGTCGATTTGTTTTTACCAGTGGTGGCGGATGATGTGTCATCGCTTTTTTCATCAGTCGATTAAGAACGCCGGTAGGCACCCGTTCACGCGATTGTTTGTAGAGCATCTGCGCGTGGTTCAGTAGTTTACGAACATTCTTGCCGGAGTTGCCTGTGATAAATACGATTGGACAAAAAGCAAGCGTGCGAAAATGGTCACGTAAATAATCGGCCCAGGTTTGCGTCGGCATCGACTCGGCCATCAAGTCCCATTTGTTGACCACAAAGATACACGGTTTGTTTTGGTCGATGATGTAATTACAGAGTTTTCGGTCAACATTGCTGATACGCGACGAGCTGTCAAAAAACATTAACGTGACATCAGCATATCGAATGCTCCGTTGAGCTCGGTGAGTCGAATAGAACTCAATATCAGTTCGAACCGATTTACCTTTTCTCAGGCCGGGAGTGTCGATAGCCACAAACGACTTGCCATCTATCTCGAATCGTACATCAACGCTGTCTCGGGTCGTGCCCGCCACTTCGCTTACGATCATTCGGCCTGATTCAGTCAACGTGTTGACGAAAGTACTTTTTCCGACGTTCCTCCGGCCAACGATCGCGATTCGCATTTCCGGTTCAACGGTCTCAGCATCCACGGGCTCGATTTCCGGCGGTAGCTTTTCAGCGATTTTTTCAATCAGGTCCCACTTGTTGCGATTTTGTGTCGTACTGGTCGCGATAAAATCGCCATACCCAAGCGAGAAAAATTCGGTCGCGTTACCCTCTCGTTTTTGATTGTCGCATTTGTTGGCGACTAAAATAATCGGTTTCTCAGTCAAGCGAAGTCGTTCGGCAACATGCTCATCCAGTGGCGTAACACCGTTCTGAACATCAACGACAAAGATGATCACCGCGGCGGTATCGATCGCCGCACTGATTTGATCTTCAATTTCGACCGTTAGTTTGTCGACATCATTGATTCCGATTCCGCCTGTATCAACAATCTCGAAATAACGCCCCTCTTCAAACATCATGTAGTTCATTCGATCGCGAGTCACACCGGCAACGTTATCAACGATTGCAAGGCGCAAACCTGCCAGCCAATTAAAGATGCTGGATTTTCCGACGTTGGGGCGTCCAACGATGGCAACTTGTGGGATCGACATGAAATAATTCTGTGTTGGTTGTCTAGAGAAAAAGCAAGTCTAAAGCACGACCGCGAGAATCGGCAGTAAGAATCGACCGCACAACAAGGTCACGGGCTCGCCTTTCCAGGTTCGCTATGCCTGGTCCTCAAGGACGGTTCACAGCGAATCACATATCATACGAAAAAAAACGGCTTGATCAGCTGGGAATTTGATCAATACGTCAACGAATTGCTAACTTTTTTGACTTCCGGCCGAAAACTTCGGCCAAAGTCCGTTTCAACTGCATGGATCACATCATTTTCTGAATTTACGGAGGTTTACGTTGCCCTGAATCCAATAAGCAGCGTCTCGCACTTAAAACTTCAACGGCTTAAAATAACCAAGTTTGATGAATCGAATCGCTTTGGAGAATTACGTTGGCAGACAAGAAGAGATTATTGATGCTCGTGGGGGACTATGTCGAGGACTACGAGGTAATGGTCCCATTTCAAATGTTATTGATGGTCGGCCATCAAGTCGATGCGGTTTGCCCGGACAAAAAAGCGGGCGATACAGTTGCCACTGCGATTCATGACTTCGAAGGGGAACAAACCTACAGTGAGAAACGCGGGCATAATTTTCATCTGACCTTTGATTTTGATCAGGTCAACGTTTTCGAATACGATGGACTGATCATTCCTGGCGGACGCGCACCAGAATATCTGCGACTCAACGATCGAGTGATCGAAATCGTCAAAGAATTCTCGAACAGGGACATGCCTATCGCGGCCATCTGCCACGGCCCACAGATTCTAGCTGCCGCAGGCGTGCTATCCGGAAAATCTTGCTGCGGTTACCCTGCCGTCGGCCCTGACATTACGCTCTCCGACGGTACATTTGTGGGCCCTAACGAGACGTTTGACAATGCACATGTTGACGGAAACTTGGTTACCGCTCCGGCGTGGCCGGCTCATCCAGCATGGATGCGCGAGTTTTTGAAAGTGCTTGGGACTCCCGTTTGACTCTAGTTGATAAACCGAAACAGCATTTGACATTCACATCTTCAATTCGTCGGCCGCCAGAAAAGTGGGCCACGTCATACAAATCGAACAAATCAATAAAATGAAACCATCACATATCGCTTTTTTCATCTCGACGCTGGCCTGTTTAACCGGAATTGAATTGCTGGCGAACGATTGGCCACAAATCCTAGGGCCCAAACGAGATGGTGTGGCGGCCGGTGAAAAACTGTTCAAAGAATGGCCAAAGGCGGGACCAAGAGAAATCTGGTCAAAGCCATGCGGTCAGGGATACGCCGGCGTTGCAGTGAAAGACAACAAAGTGATTCTGTTTCATCGTGTCGGAACAAACGACATCGTCGAATGTTTGGATGCAAATTCTGGCAAACAGTTATGGAAAACGGAAACGAAATCAGTTTACCGCGGAGGATTTTCCAGCGATCTCGGCCCTCGATGTGTTCCAACCATTTCTGGAGAAACCGTTTATGTATTTGGCGCCGCTGGAACCCTTAGATGCCTGAAACTTGCGAATGGCAAGCCCCTTTGGAAGCGCGATTTGTTCTCCGACTACAAAGCGAACGAAGGTTACTTCGGGGCGGGCAGTTCACCACTGGTGCTGGGTGCCCAAATCATTGTGACCGTCGGTGGTCGGAACGGTGGTGTAATTGCATTGCGACCTGAAAGCGGCGAAACCATTTGGAAGACCGATTCAATCACTGCCAGTTATTCAGCACCGACGCAGATTTCATACAACGGAAAACCGGCCGTCGCGGCACTTAACAAGCTTACGTTTCAAATCATTGCGTCAAAATCCGGCAAACTTTTATATGAAACTGAGTTTGGAAAAAGAGGCCCAACCGTCAATGCAGCGCTACCGCTTGTTTTTGACGACAAACTTTTCCTAAGTTCTTCCTACAACGTTGGAGCCAGGCTGATCAATCTTGCCGATGGCAACAAAACGATTTGGGAAAACGACTCGTCGATGTCCAGCCAGTACACAACTTGCGTCTACCACGAGGGCTTTCTTTACGGAACAAACGGCAGGGAAGATTTCGGGAATGGTGCGCTCCGATGCGTAAATGCCTTAACAGGAAAAGTCGCTTGGGAAGAAGAACAGTTCGGCTTGGCACACTTAATAAAAGCGGAAGACCAGATGTTAATTTGGAATATTGACGGAACGGTGACGCTCGCAGATCTCAACAGCAAATCATTTTTGAAAAAAGAATCCGCCATCGTCTTTTCCGGAAACGCCAAGTCGCTACCCGCGTTGTCCAATGGGCGACTCTTCGTTAAATCAAACGCAGAGTCGGGGTCAGGAAAGATAGTGTGCCTACAAGTAGGCGAATCAAAATAACCACGGTCGGATCATTTTGTTTGCGTTAAAGATCATCGCTGGAAAGCAATGAACTCGAGTGCCGTTTTGAACTCCACTTAATGCAAACGAAAATCAAATCCCACTACCTGTTAGAGCTAACACGCTTATGATCTTTCAACATTACGTAAGACTGCAGCTTTTTCGAGAGCTTTGAAACAACATCTGCGAATTCGGCTTTTCCCGCCAGATTCTCGATCTCGTCCGGATCATTTCGATGATCGTAAAGCTCGCGGCCAGCGGCGCCCTCTAACCATTCAGTGTATCGCCATCGCTCCGTTCGAATGGAATATCCCCAGGCTCTTTTGTTGTGCCAAACTTGCGTTACAGCTGGCTTCGTCCAGGAGGCATCGTTGGGATCATTCAACAGGGGCGTAAGAGATTTCCCTTCCAAATTTTTCGGTGCCTGCAGACCGCAAAGATCAGCAAGCGTCGGATAAAGGTCCAAAAGTTCAACGGGTTTCTGCGATGATTTGTCATTGGACATTCCCGGTGCGGCAATTAGCATCGGCATCCTCGCCGATCGTTCGAATGCTTTTCGCTTATACCAAAGGCCTTTTTCACCCAAAAAGTAACCGTGATCGGACCAAAATACGATAATCGTCTTATCCATAAGACCATTTTCTTCAAGCGCGTCCAAAAGCCGACCGACTTGTGCGTCAACAAATGAATTGCAGGCATAGTAGGCTTGCTTACATTTGCGAGCTTGCTTCGATGACACGCCTTTAAAGTAATACGGCCAATTGCGCATGTCACGTTGGATTGCCATTGCTGGAACATCAAGCAAGTCCTTTTTGGCTTCGTCTAAATTGGGGATTGAAATTTCATCCAGGGGATATAAGTCAAAATATTTTTTTGGCGCAACATAGGGGCAGTGTGGATTGTAAAATCCGGCAGCCAAAAAAAACGGCTCGTCTTTTTTTTGATTAATCAATTCAATGATTTTCGTTGCGACCATTCCGTCCGTGTGGTCGGTATCCTTGCTTTCCGGATCCCACCAAGCCATCGAAATTCCGAGCCCACCCTTTTGTGGTCCATACCTTGTGATTTTATCTTCCTGCTTCTTGTCTATACCGGCGGGATTAAATTTCATATCCCAGGTGGCAGGATCGTCATTCGCGTCGGTCCCGATCTGGCCTGGATTTCCATAATGATAGATCTTTCCAGCTCGTGCGGAAAAATATCCGTTCTGGCGAAACAACTGACCCAATGTCACAACGTCTGGGTTCTTTTGCCGCAGCTCGTGTTTCAATGTATGCATATCCAGCGTGTCCGGTCGCAGACCAGTCATCAGGCTCGCTCGACTCGGGCCACAAAGTGGTTGCTGACAATAGGCGTTGTCAAACCGCACGCCAATCTTCATGAGCCGCTCTAGATTCGGTGTCTTGACCTGTGAATTTCCATAGACACTCAGGTCGCAGTTCATATCATCTGCGGCGATAAACAAAACGTTCATTTTTTCATCAGCGCCAGAAGCACTGACAACAAACGCCAGAACGAATACGAAAGCGGCAGAATACAAAAAGTTCGTATGACTCATTTTTGGCCAAGAATTTAAGGTAAACAATTAAGGCAAGTAACTTGCCCAACTTTGTATTTTAGGATTCAAAACACCCACGGCTACACGGGACCTTTGCAACTAAAGTAGAGTATATACCATTGATCATTCGACATCCCAACCAATCTCAAGTAGACCGATTTAAGCAACTCAATTGATCAACAAGAAGCCAAATTTTCAAATGCGTAAATTAAATACCAAATCGATTGCACGACTTTCGCTTTGCTTGATAGCTCTGACTGGATTCACAAGCCTCGCACAAGATAAAGTCGGGAAACGTTTTTTTAAAACAATCTTACCCAATGATAAATCTGGCAATCCTCGCCGCACGATCAAGGCGAAGCCGTTAATTTCAAAACGATTTTCCGGCCCGGTTCCAACAAACGACTGGTGCAGTTCACTAGTATGGCCAACCCAATCCCAACATTCACTGGCCATGTTTCCGCATCCACTGGGTGTCCAAGCGCATGCCGACGGCCTTGGTATCGGGTACAACCCAACGCCATCGATCGACCACAGTTTTAAGGATGGCAAAAAATTCCAGACTGGAACATCCTACAAATACCCGTACCGAGAGAGCATGCGCATCGGTTTAAGGAATGTTGCATCCGAGTCCACAGTGCTGGATCGCTGTTCCGATTGGGACGTAACTGCACTTTGGAAATCAGGGGACGATGAATTGAGGGCGACATTTGCGCACGGAAGCCCATTCGTTTACTTCGAGCGAAAAAGCGAGCACCCCATCCAAATCAAATTCAGCGCCCCGCCGATCAATCGCAACGCTCAGCCAGTCAATCCATTGGTCTTTGAACAAAAAAACATCACTTCAAAACACACGAACACGGTCGGAGCATTTGTTCTTTCAATCAATGCCGGGAAAAACGTTGGAATCGGCTCTAAGGCACGTTTGGTTTACGACTTCGATGGTGATGGGAAGACGGATCGCACAGAAACTTTTGGGATGTTTCCAACCGATCCAGCCGAATCTACGTTCGAAAAATATTCTTCGGAAAAACAGATTGTTGACCAAGGACTAACCCAAGGTGAAATGAGAGATTTTGCCAATGGCTCCATTCGCCTTGAGTTTTGGAAATGCTTTGGCACGGGCGCGGTTTCACTCGATCTCACGAATTGCAAACTCAACCTGCCGATCAAAAATGGGGAGTTGCACCTGACGGCGAAAGGCGAGATGGTGCCATCTTCATCCAATGGGACCATCACACTGGAAGATCGGCCTGCCCCAAAGCCTGCCAGCATTTTCTTCCGCAACAAAAACGTTCTGGGGGTCACCGTCGATAATACGCACTACGGAATTTTTGCCCCAACAGGTTCGAATTGGACTGAAGAGGGCAAAAATCTAACATCGAAATCGACTGATCACATCAATTCGACATTGGCGGACAGAGACTATATGTCCATTGCCGTGTTGCCAGACGCGTCGGAAAAATCACTAAAATTTTACCAACGATTTGCCTACGCATTTCCAATTGAAACGCGCGTTGGATATCAATACGACGAGAAAGCGGCTCGAGTTCGCACCACGTTTTCTGCAAAAACCGTTCCGAAAGAAGGCGAAAACAGAGAAACCATTTTTGCACTATATCGACACCAGCATTTGCATTTAGAAACTCGCGACACGCTGACGACCTATCAGTACGCAAGCCCGCGGGGGACCATGAAAGTTGTGACCGGAAAGGAATTCGTTACCTCAACACCTTTCACTGGCGTTTTGCCGACGCTCCCCAATGCCAAAGGAGAGGAACAAAAACTGGGCAAACTGGTCGAAACGTTTGCAAAGGACCTCCTCTCACGCGATCGCCGTTTTCAAGCCGACGATACCTACTGGAATGGAAAAGAATTCGGCAAGATCTCGGAAGTCATTCAAATCGCTGAACAGTTGGGAAAGTCGAAAATTCGACAACAGCTGGTGAATGTTCTCAAAACGAGGATTGAAAACTGGGCCGACGCAAACGAAAAGTTTTTTTTCTATTATGACGCAGATTGGAACACACTGATTGGGTATCCAGACAGCTATGGATCAGCGGATCAACTGAATGACCATCACTTCCATTACAGCTACTTTATCAAAGCCGCAGCCACCATCGCTCAATTTGATCCTGAATGGGTCAAAAAGGAAAACTACGGCGATTTCATCGATCTCTTGATTCGAAACTGCTCCAACATTGAACGTAACGATCCTCAATTCCCATGGATGAGGAATTTCGATCCATATGCAGGGCACTCTTGGGCGGCTGGTCATGCCGGCTTTGCATCGGGCAACAATCAAGAGTCTTCATCCGAATCAATGAATTTTGCAGCAGCCCTAATTCTCTACGGCGAAGCGACGAACAATCGTAGAATTCGCGATATGGGTGTCTACTGGTATGCCACTGAATCCGAGGCGATCCGAAATTATTGGTTTGATACCGATCAAGCCGTATTCCCCGGCGGTTATGGCCATCGCTGTGCTGGAATGGTGTGGAGTGACGGTGCGACGTATGGAACTTGGTGGACCGCTAATCCGGAAGAGATTCACGGTATTAACTTCTTGCCGCTGACTGGTGCATCACTCTACCTTGCCACAGACCCAAAATACATCGAACGTAACTTCGCGAACATGTTATCGTCTAACAAATCGTTTCATGAAATAGGATTTGAAGGCAACCCGAAGAACATCGATAAATGGCATGATGTCTTGCACGAGTACCTTGCCATGTCTGATGCTGACCAAGCCATTAAACGCCATTTAAAAAATGGTGACCAAGTGGGTAGCGAGTTTGGTGAGTCCAAAGTCCACACTGCACAATGGTTTGGTGCCTGGAAATCGCTTGGCCATTTCGATTCGAAAACAACTGCTAACATTCCTACCGCGGCTGTTTTTATTAATGATGATGTAAAGACCTATGTCGTCCACAACCTTGGAAAGAAATCCAAAGTGGTGGCCTTTAGTGATGGAGTACAAATGAGGGTGTCGCCCGGTTTGAATGTTAAAAAACACAGCATTGAAAGATGATCCCAAATGGGCCTAGCGTTCGTCCCCGCCAGCGGCATATCGATCCGCCCCTTCTATCAACTTACCGTATCAACTTACCGTATCAACTTATTGAATCAACTTATTGAATCAATGAGTTGGATTGAACATCCGCGATGCGCACCGTTTTGCATTAATTTAAGCCATGACTAGCTCAACGCGTCGGTGATCACATGCCGTTTTTCGACACCGGTCAGCCGAAAATTAAGTCCCCGGAACTTGAAATCCAATTTTTCGTGGTCGATTCCGAGGCAATGCAAGATCGTTGCCTGAATGTCTTGAACGTGTACGGGGTTTTCGATCGGATGAAACCCCAGCTCATCGGTTGCTCCGATCGATTGCCCCGGCTTGATTCCACCACCGGTCATCCAAACCGTAAACGACTGTGGATGATGGTCTCGCCCCTTTGATCGGCCCAACGCCGCGGAAGCCTCCACCATAGGTGTTCGACCAAATTCGCCGCCCCAAACCACCAGCGTGTCCTCCAGCATTCCACGCTGCTTCAGATCACTGATCAATGCTGCACAGGCCTGATCAGTCTGTTTGCATTGGCCCCTTAGGCCACCTTCGACATTACTGTGATGATCCCAGCCACTGTGATAGAGCTGGATAAAACGAACCCCTCGTTCCGCCATTCGACGAGCGAGCAATGCATTCTTGGCAAATGGATTGTTGTTGCCATCTTTATTCAAACCGTACATTTTTAGCGTGGATTCTGTTTCTGTAGAAAAGTCCATTAGCTCAGGGGCGCTCGATTGCATCCGATAGGCCGTTTCATAAGCATTGATTCGCGTCTCGATTTCTGGATCCCCTACAATCTGAAGCTGCTTTCGATTCATCTGATTTACAAAATCAATCGTCTCCCGTTGTGCCGCCCTGTCTATTCCTTTCGGATTAGAAACATGAAGAATGGGGTCACCATTTCCTCGGAAAGGGACGCCTTGATGGACGGACGAAAGAAAACCGGAACTCCACATCGCCGCTCCGCCACTGAGACTTCCACCACTCTTCATGACCACAAACGAGGGTAAATCACTTGACTCACTCCCAATCCCGTAACTCAACCATGCCCCCATGCTTGGTCGCCCCGGAACGCCGCTTCCTGTATTACAGAACAATTGCGCTGGTGAATGATTAAAGTGATCGGTGTGCACTGATTTGATAAAGCACAAATCGTCGACCACTCCGGAAAGATGAGGCAACATTTCCGAAAGCTCTTGGCCACATTGACCCTGTTTTGAAAACTTGAAACGCGGACCAAGCACCGCCGCGTTCGGCTGAATAAAAGCGTAGCGTTGGCCCTTGATCACCGAGGGCGGAATCGGTTTCCCTTCCAGCTCTTTCAGTTTTGGCTTGTAGTCGAATAGGTCAAGCTGGCTTGGTGCACCGGCCATAAACAAATAAATCACCCGCTTGGCCTTGCCCGGAAAACTCGTTGGCTTTGGTTCAAAAGGATTGACTTGGTCGTGACCTTCCCTATTCGAAGGATCACTTCCCATACCCACTGAGCCTGCTGAATTCATCAACAACGACCCAAGTGCGATTTTACCCAAACCGACACCACAATCATGGAAGAAATGTCGACGCGTTTGATTTTGTAACAGGTTCATATTGCTGAAAATTTCAGGTTGAATAAAGTTGGGATTGCGGCGACCGAAACATGAAATCGAGATTTCAAGGCTTGGTGATGACCTCGTCGAGCGACATGATGCTGCGGGCCACCAGCGTCCAAGCAGCAAGCTCAGCCGAACCGCTTTTGCCGGCGATTGATTCGGCATTCAATACCTTCTGTTTAAGCCGCTCTATTTGCGACTCTTTGAAATTCAAGATTAGACCCAATTCATCTTCAGTTGGGGGCCTCACCAAAAAGCGGCGGAATATTGCTGCGGCAATTTGTGTGTCGCTGGCCTCTCCCCCCTCCAAAACCCGGCGATTCGATTCGTTGCTTAACTTTCCTATCGACTCCACAACAGATTTTGATGTTTCTCGGGCCAATTCCAAAAACATTTCGTCGTTTAACAGCGTCAACGCCTGAAGTGGAGAGTTACTGCGGTTTCGCTTGGCGATGCAATTCTCACCGGTCGGTGCATTAAAAGTTTGATAGGCTGCAAAGGGTGCAGTTCGTTTGCTAAACGTGTAAAGTGACCTGCGAAATCGATCCTCTCCCTTTGAAACATTCCATTTTGTACCACCATATGCCATCGCCGTCACGGTACTCGGCTGTGGTGGAAAGACACTTGGGCCAAACATCTTTCTTGACAACTGCCCCGACGCCGACAACATCACGTCACGAACCATTTCACCGTCAATTCGAAATCGAGGCCCGCGAGTATAAAACTCATTGCCGGGATCGTTCGCATACTCGCTCCGTGGACGGTGAGATGATTGCTTGTACGTGGCACTGGTCACAATTTGACGATGTAGTTTTTTGCGTGACCATCCGTTCGATTGAAACTCTACGGACAACCAATCGAGCAACAGGGGGTGCGTCGGTGGATCGGACTGCGTTCCGAAGTCCCCGGGAGATCGGACAAGGCCCTTGCCGAAAAATTGCTGCCAAACGCGATTGACTTCCGTTCGGGCAGACAAAGGATTCTCCACACTGACCAACCACTTGGCAAAATCCAGCCGGTCGAAACGGCGAGCATCCTTTGGGTCGGTTTCGTTCCGAAAAATCACGGGTAACATCGGTGAAACTTCTTCGCAAGGATTTAGGTACTCTCCTCGGTGGTACCGCACCGTTTTCCTGGGATTGGCTATTGGGCGTTCACGCATCACCATCGTTCGAATGGGTTTCGGTAATTGCTTTTTGAGCTCGACGATTTTCGATTGCTTGGATTCAAGCAACGGCGTTACCGATAAAAAGCACTTCACCAAAACTTCTCTTTCCCGCTTATTTAGTGGGTCAGTCTTCGCGACAAGCGATTGAATGTCGGTAGGCAACTTCGATATCCCAAATGGTTTATCGGCAAAGCCATCGGTTGTAAAAGAGATTCGAAAACGGCCCAAACTAGCCACGAAATGACGCTCAAAAATCATTTGAATCGTGAGCAAGTTCTCTACCGAAGGCTTTTCCAGTTTGAGAACCAATTGATTTGACTCTCCCTCTTTCCCCGACGTCGACCATCCTGTCGAGCCATCACCATCGAGGACGTTTTTCGCATCCGCTGATCCGCTTCCGATGCTAATTTTCCCGAAGCTGGATTTAATTTCCGAAACAGGGATTCTTTCCCCACCTGCATTCAAAACCAATTCACTCAAGAAAAAATCGCCCTTGCGTCCCTCGTAATAGGCATTCCCCGGTCCACCGGCGGGTAAACGATCATCGGGCAG
>CAJQQR010000250.1 GCA_905480545.1 uncultured Pirellulaceae bacterium | reverse complement strand
TGCGAAAGCGTCTGCGATGCCCGTCCCTGAAAAGTTTTCAAATAGTTTTCAGAACACCGGAGAATTGGAGAGAATAGAACGTCAAGAAAGCGAAAAACCCTCGAAAAAACAAGGGTTTCAAACATCTCAGTACACCCGGAGGGATTCGAACCCCCAACCCTCGGTTCCGAAGACCGATGCTCTATCCAGTTGAGCTACGGATGCGTGTTTTGGCTGATGCCAACATTTCAAAGACAGATTTTAGCAAACGTTCGAAAAAAAACTATACCTCATTTTCTTCAATTAGTCACCCATTCAATTTTTTGCCAAGTGCGAGACAACCAACTCAAGACACAACGCGACCGAACGAACCGATGAAGGCAGGACGGGCAACGCACTTAAGCAGCTGGACGCCAGCAAATCCAACCATTTAGAGGAATTAACCGACAATCACGCGAATGTTGGCGAACCATTAACAATCCCTATCATTTGATTCAGCCCCTTTGCAACCACTCAACCCCCAGCCGTTTGTTTGCTCAGTCGGGACCGACCCAAATCACTCACTTTTGAAATGGTAGCTGTTTGTCGCCGAATCGAAGAAGAGTTCAAATTCAACAGGAACTTGTTTCGTTTTTTCCTCTTGAGCACGAAGCGCCGAAGCCATCGTTGTAGCCGATAAACGGGGCTGCGAAGGTTCTGTTGCATCAAGGATAACCAGCTTAGGGCAACCGCCATCGGTTTCGGTAGAATGCGCCGTCTCAATTTGACTGGAAAGGTACCCCTTCACCAACGGATACGGCGTCAGAGCCTGCGGCGAATTTTTGACGAATTGGTCAAAAATCGATTTTTCTGAAAAGCCATAAACACAAACACAATCGGCATCCGAAATATCTTGTGTGATCAGCGGACGAAAAGGTTGCGTCCCGCTCCGAAGCACGTAAACCGGCGTGTTGGAAACTTCTGTATTTTTCATCATCGGCACTCTTTGTATTCGACACGCTGACCATGCAGCCTACCTGTTTTTTCATTATCCGAATCAATCAGAATGACGGCATTCCGGTAAACTGTGTCGGCGCTGAAGTCTATGCGATGGGCGATGGGAGTCAATGGCCAGGATCGGAAGCGGATCGTCACAATGCCAAAGTCCATTTTTGATTTCGCAAACAATCGAAGATTTAATGCAACGGTATTTCGAACAATTTCCGCTTTCATTCACTCTAAATTCACATGATCGCCTATAATCGCCGGGTACTCGGACTTTCTCGGATCACGTATCAAACTGTCATCTGGCTGTTGTTAGAAAATAACCCAGCGACTCGAACGACCAACCGTCGCATGAACAATTCTTGAGAAACAGACGTCAACAGCGAATGACTCCAGCGGTGCTTGGCCCCCTGTTTTCAATTCAAAAGTTTGCCTCACACACCCTCCCAGCAAACCGTTTGAAAATAATCTTTTCGCAGAAAGCTTACTTATTCAATTGAAGCTTTAAAAGGCGTGAATATTGCCAGATCATTATTAGCAAACTGAATGCGAGCGGATGCATAACCCTCACGGCTAAAACGGAAGGAAAGACCATGAATTTATTCAAGAGAATCGCAAGACGGTTTACCATACGCGGCCGGGCCCTTAGTCAAGTTGATCAAGGTATGGACTGCGCAAACAAAAGTGAATCCGATGACGCCATCAAACATTATTCAAGTGTTATCAATTCCACCGATTCGCCGCGGGATGTAAAGGCGATGGCACTTTTCAATCGCGCCCTTGTGTTTACGACGACCCAAAAAATAATTGAGGCAACTCAGGATCTAAAAGCGGTACTCTGCATGCCCGAAGCAATGGCGAAAATCAAGAAATCCGCCGGTGACAAGCTTGTTCGAATGCAGCGAAAATTGGATCGTGAGGGAACGCCTAAATCTGAGTCCTAAGTCGACGCATACCACATAGTGAGAAATGCGGAACGAATGAACGCTACACAAATCGGACTCAACCGCTTTTGAAACTCTGTTCAGACAACCAATTGACCGAGTCGCATTCATCGACGGTCAACCTTGTCCCGTTGATTTACTCGACGAACTTTACTCGACGAATTCAGCATCCTGAGCCCACCCGGCGTTCACAACGATTGTTCATTTTTTGATTTGCAAGATGGTGCGAAAATTCTAGCTCATGAAAATACCGCACACTAAATTATCGCCAATTGCTTTAAAGGAGGTTGTCCATGAGTTTGTGACCCGTGATGGCACGGATCATAGCATGTTAAAACAGCGAGTTACCGACGTTTTGTCTCAGCTCGAAATGGGTACTGCCGAACTGCATTTCGACATCCGGACTCGCACATGTAATATCGTACCGGTCGCAAACTGACTGGAGGTAAAGAATCGCTGTGGACAAAGATTACTAAACTCCCTTGCCCAAACATTATCAGCTTTGCAAACGTGAGCCAGGATTGCCCCGCTCAAAAATATGACTGTCGCGGCAACACAATAATGCAAAACGACGGAATGGATTTGAAAACGGCATTCAAGTCCTTTTGCAATCACATGTGAATCGAGTTGACGGTACAACATCCACCGCGACAGGAATTGCCGCAAATTCAGGACAACTCATTTTCGAACTTTATTTATCTTGCCCATGGCGAGCTAAAGACATCCCATTTCTCACCGGCAGCACCGGCATGAGAATCGAAAGTGGCCGTGCGAGATTGCACGTCTCGCCTTCGCAATCCCACCGTCTCGCAAATGAGTTACCGTGGGTTCTTCTAGGCAATTGATGTCGCGCGTCTTGCTGACAACCGTTGAAATCCTCACGCCCGGCCAAACGCCCGGCCAAACGCCAAGAGAAGCCACATAACACAACCAGTTTTGAATCATTCATTAACTTGATGTAAATGAAAATTGCGGAATGAAAATTGCGACTTCTTTGGCAGGACGTGTATTGGCTTCAACCGAACGCCATGTTTCGACTCAAAAATCCATCACCCGCACTGCATACGGTTTCGCTTCACCTGTCTGGGACCACGATTCGCTCAATGACCGCAAAGAACCTCAACAAAATCTTTCAGCCTGCAAATGTCACAGTAATCGGCGCGAGTCCCCGCGAAGGTTCGGTTGGCAATACCGTAATGGGCAACCCCACCAACGGGCATTCGCAGGAAAAAGATTCCTGGTGAATCCGTCACACAAAGAGATCGCCGGCTTGTCATTCAACTTTGGCATGTTGAAAAACAATCGATTCACTTCTCAATGAGCGGATTCGCGCGCATCTAAAAATTACTCCATTCCGTTTTTGGCATCTCGGACTTCAAAAATGTCGGTTAAATCGAATCTTCGCCGATTGTGCTCATTTGGCATGACAATTGCCTCCATTGTCTTTATTCCAACATCGAAGTTTTATTGGAAAGAACCATGTTTATTAAGCGAATCCTCTGCCCAATCGACTTTTCAGAACACAACCAGCCGGCGAATGAGTACGCATCAGTCTTGGCCAACGCCACGGGTGCTCGAATTATTTACTTTCATACCATTGAGCGATCGTTGCCCTATGAAACCGAACCCGATACCAACGAACCAACAAACGAAGAGCGTGATCGGGAATTGCTGGAGGCGTTTAAACCGACAATTGAAGGTGTTCCCGCATCATATGTTATCGAAGTTGGGACGCCGGCAGATCGGATTATTAAATACGCAAGGGACAACGAGATTGACTTGATTGTTCTGGCGACGCACGGACGATCCGGTATCGGCAGGATGTTGATGGGCAGTGTGGCCGAAACGCTTCTTCGAAAGGGTGAATGCCCAGTTCTGACTGTTAGAGCAAACGCGGTAGTTCATCAGGTGGACTAGAGGCAGCTTCATATCAATTTGAAATTCTGAAATAGGGTAGATGCATCAAGGATTTAAGATTTACAAATTGAAAACAAACCTGTGTTTGTCCATAGACATAACGCGACTGATTTGAATTCGCAATCAATGATTGGCTAGTCAAATCGCTCGCCAACAGCGGCCACAAATGAATAAAAAACGTGCATGGAACGCAGTTGGATTCCCACTCCACCAGCAATAGAGATGGGCGTGAATTCGCCGAAACATTACACGCCTTCAAATGATTCTTCGGCGACGAATTGCGACCATTGAAAACAGGAGAATATTCTCAAGTGCAAACTTCAAATTCGGTTAAAACACGAAAAAACAGTAAGCTTCAGCGTATTCCACCGGAGACAAATGCCCTGAGCAAGAACGTTGACCTGGACCTACTTGTCGTAAATGACCAATTGGACTTTCGCCAGTCTGCAAGCCGGTACTTAAAACGAATGGGAATCCGAGTTGTGGAAGCGACATGTGGTGAGGAAGCACTGAACCTAACGGACAAGAAAAACTTCGACGTTGTCATCCTTGATATCCACATATCGGACATGAACGGCATCGAGGTATTAAAGAAGCTGCGGGAACGTGCTCCAATGCCAAAAGTGATCATGTTGGCAGGCGGCGGAACGATCGCCAATGCGGTCGATTCGATCAAGTTGGGTGCGTATGATTTCATCACTAAACCGGTCCAGCTTGACAATCTGTTCCGCGCGGTCGTACTCGCTAGCGAAAAAAAACAGCTGGAAAAAGAGAATGCACAATTAAAAGTCGTGCTTCACCGCCACGAGAAACGCCCAAACTTCGTTGGCGACTCGCCGGCGATGCAGGAAATATTTCGCGTGATCGAGCGAACTGCCGCTTCTGACAAACCGGTCTTGATTCAAGGCGAAAGCGGAACGGGCAAGGAATTGGTTGCAAGGGCAATCCACCAGTCGAGCCCACTTGCTGATAAACCACTTTTTGTCATCAACTGTGCTGCACTCGCTGAACATTTGCTCGATAGCGAATTGTTTGGTCATGAAAAGGGTGCTTTTACAGGTGCCGTCGCGGCGAAGCCGGGGCTTTTTGAAATCGCCGATGGCAGCACCTTGTTCATCGATGAATTCGGTGAAATGAGTGGAGCACTTCAGGCAAAGCTTCTCAGAGTACTGGAAGACGGTACCATGAGGCGAGTCGGATCGATTACCCAACGCAAGGTCAAAGTTCGCGTCATTGCCGCAACCAATAGTGACCTCGAAAAAGACGTCAGAGAAAAAAAATTTCGAGAAGACCTCTACTATCGAATGAACGTCCTCGCAATTAAGATTCCGCCGCTCAGAATGCGAAATGGTGACATTCGCCAACTGGTCAAAGCATTCACAGGCGACGACTGGTCCGTGGATGACGACGTTATGAAAAAGTTCATCAATTACAGCTGGCCTGGTAATGTACGCCAGCTACAAAACGCGATTGAGCGAGCCAAAGTGCTTGCTGACGAAAATCGAATCGAGCTTGCGAATATACCGCAAGCGATTGCCGAATCCGATTTTAAGGAAATAACCGAAAACGCCAATTTAAGCGATTTGGATCTTGAATCGCTTAACCAATTGCATGTCCTGCAAGCGTACCAGCGATGTAGCAAAAACAAAACCAAGACGGCCAAATCTCTCGGAATCAATCGACGATCGCTCTATCGACTGCTGGAAAAATATTCCATTGAATGATCGTAACACGCTTTCGTTCGCCAAAAAATTGCATACAAACCTCCATGGTCTGTGATCCAAATTCGCGGCGCAGGACGCTCGTGATTAAAAACACTTTCCAGAAACTTAACGACCGGATGGTAGATGAACGAACAAATCCCGCTGAGGCAGGGACCGTTTTCACCGAATGATGCGGCGTCCAACATTGACACTGGCAGATCCCGTTGGGAACACACAGAAGGCCAAGCATCCCCACTGGGAGCGACGATGTGTGAGGACGGTAATGCGATCAATTTTGCGATCTATTCTAAGCACGCAACGCAAGTGCGTCTGTTGCTATTCACCGTAGGCAATCTGAAAACCCCCGAACTGCGGGTTGAATTAGATTTCCGAAAAAACAAGTCCGGGCCAGTCTGGCACTGTAGGTTGCCATTGCAAGATTTGAATGAATCGCAGTTTTACGGTTATCAAATCGACGGACCATCACCTTCGGAAGGATTCTTGTGTCATAGTTTCGACTCTGAAAAACTGCTGCTTGACCCGCACGCAAAAATGATTTACTTTCCGCCGAAGTTTGATCGGACCGCTGCGATCGCACCGGGATCGAATGTGGGCCGTGCACCGCTGGCCGTATTACCAAATGTTCGGTGCTCGTTGGAATTTAAAAACGAGAATCGACCGCGACATGATCACGATCTGATCATTTACGAAATGCATGTGAAGGGCTTTACTGCCAATCCAAACTCAGGTCTCGCCGCCGTCAAACGAGGCACCTTTGCCGGCATGATTGAAAAGATCCCCTATCTTGTCGATCTTGGAATCACAGCGATTGAATTGATGCCCATTTTTCAATTTGATCCACAAGAGGATAACTATTGGGGCTACATGCCGCTTAGCTTTTTCGCGCCGCATCATGA
>CAJQQR010000249.1 GCA_905480545.1 uncultured Pirellulaceae bacterium | reverse complement strand
ATCAGCTTCACGCCACACACATCAACCAGCTAAAGTTTTTGGAAATCCAAGTGATGAAAAAGGATGTCGTCGAGTGAGTTCGTCTCGGGAACGTCTTTACGAATCGGTGGCATCGTTGCTGCCGCAAAGATTATTGTTTTATCGCCTGATTGGCGGACCGCGCGTGTGGCGTGCGCGTTAAGATTTCGTCCAAATAACTTATAGGGTTGCCAAAGGTTTGCACGATAACTCAACTTTTTGAACAATTTGCAATTAGCGCATTGCAATAGACGACAACCTGATAGACCGGATCTTCGCCATTGAATTGGGATGAATATTTAGACTCGCGTTCAAAGATAAGCATCATCTAGCTAACAAGGCATGCATTACAATTCCAAAAACGGTTGAGATGACGTTGCATCTGAATAACCGCGTGCTGGAAATTAGAGAACGAATCGAGCAAGCGTAAACGGCGTCAAATAGAACAAGCGTTCAAACTGTCAACATAATTATGACTCCATCGCGGGAAATCAAATTTAAATGGCGGCTATTGCCGTTAGCGAGCAATACGCGGAAGCATGCGGGTTTCTTAAATTGGCTGTGGGGCAAGTGGTTGCTCGCCTAGCGTGCCATGAACGGGCGTCAAATTTTCCCACGCGGACGCGATCAACGCGGTCCGCAAACTATTTTTTTAGTTGCTATTTGGCCTCTTGCAACTTTTCGAGGTTTGCGTGCCATTGGCCCAGTTCGCACAAGAATCTGATATTATTGGAGTTAAGATGAATGGCGTCGGGTCAATAAATCAAACGAAAATTTTGAGCGACGAAAAACGAACTTATCGATCAATTTAAATTTGAGATTGGCTTGGAAGTTAACCTGAGATTGTCGAAAGCGAAGAAAAATTCAGTCTGGGCGCACCAGCGACCGAGTTAAGGATAAAGGAATTAAGGGTACTGCACCAAACTAACGCAGCTCGCGATACGAGCGAAGCAGTCCACACAGCCGTTGGTTGGTGTTGATCTCGGCGTTCAGGGGTTGCGATGGTTCCATTGGCACAATCAGATCGTTGTCCAGTCTATTGCTTGTTCGTTGGGGCGGCCGTTTGTTCGTTGGGGCGGCGGTGATCCGAGTAAATGCTGATCAACGACGCAACGAGTGAAAGGCAAATCGTGGCCAAAAGAACTGGCAAAACGAGTGGTGGGTTTAGTCTTTCTATTCCATGGTTCCAGACCAGTGTGCTCAAGTTTGCTCGGTGAATCCAATTGACCAGTGGACCCGGATCAACCCTCCATCAAGAAAAAACAAAAGCTGGTACGAAAAATCGTACCAGCTATGCAAGTTGCAACTCTTTGAAAGCAGTGCCGTGCTAGTTTCGTCTAGGACTTAACCGCTTCAGTTTCATCTTTTTTGGTTTCAGAACCTTCCGTTTCAGAACCTTCAGATTCTGCGGCGGCCGCTGCCTCTGCTTCTGCCGCTGCTTCTGCCGCTTGGGCAGCCGCCGCGACTGGCGAGATGGTTGGCTCAATTGCACCAACTTCGACTAAAATTTCGTCGATTGCGTTTGAGGCTTTGTGGATAACCGCGTCCCGAGAGGAACCGGAAAATTGAGAACTCGATGGCCCAGGTGTGATTGGACCGGCGAAATTATTTTCGTGAAGCCATTTGCAAACCTTGACGCAGAACGCTGAATCGCCAGCACCCGGCATCAATCGGTCGGTGTTCGAAACCGTTGTCAAATCAACATCGTTCGGCATGTCAGTCAGTGTAACATCGACGATTTGATCCGCGGAGAGTTCACTCAATTGATCAAGTGCACCACCGCCAACGAGCCAATCCCAAGTATTTAGAGAGATACCGACATTGCTCTTGCCAATCGTCTTAACCAATGTGATCAACGCCTCAGGCTGGTAGACAAATTCAAACTCTTTACCCTCTCGCTTGGATGGTGCAGCTTGGATTCCAATACCTAAACGAATTGACTTTTCCGCAAGCTTGTCCGCTATCTGTCCAATTCGAGTTCGATGCAGCTCAAAATTGTCGTGATAAGCGTGTTTGTCGCTGAAGGGCTTTAAGATAATGGAAAGATGGTCAACACGATTTTCCCCCTTGTCGACTCCACGAATCGCATCAATGATCTCAAAGATCGTGGTGAGAGATTCCAGATCGGAATTGAATTCATCGTCGGTGCCATCAATTCGGAAATTTAGGCGGCCAACGCCAACATTTAGGCTCTTTGCACTCACAAGGAATCTTGCGGCGAAGTCAACTCCGCTTGCCGCCGCACGACTATGCAGGTCGGTAAAATCGACCGAAATCCCATCGTAACCGTTCGACAATGCGAACTCGACAACTTCATTTTGCCGCCCCGCAATTCCGAAACATTCACCATCTAGGTTTTTAAACATTCTTTTCTTTCTTGTTCGCCAAAGTTATTTATGTGGATACTTTTATTACTTAAATGGACACCGCCAATTTACATTTCTCGCAGTGCGGTTGGATCTGCCTAGAAAGTCAATGAATAAATGCGGACCCTATCACGACATTTCTTCATTTTTGGACGAATGAAAATCGCATTGACAAATGCTGCAATGCAATGGATTCGACAAACTCAAAGTGCTTTTTTGTCCTGTTCGACTAAACAAACCACGACAACGGGATCGTGACTCGTGATGAAAACCTGCCATTATCTCAAAATCATTAAAACCTTCAACCAGATTTGGCCTGCGAAATCGACGCAATATGGAAAAACTGTTGGTTTAAATCGTCTCAAACGGCCTATTGTCGCGGAAAAGCAATCCTAAAGTAGAAAACATCAGGAATGAATCGTACCGAATAGAAGCGGTTTCGGGCAATATTCATTCTCAACGAAAATTTAAACATTGGCTGACATCGATTCATTTGAACAAATCCCATGGATTCGTGAATTAGGCATAGTTCGATCCAACAAAACGGCTAATTGCAGATGACGTAAGCTTTGTGGAATTTACTCAAACTCGCACAGGCCTATCGATATGGCTCGCACAAATTGGCCTTGGAAGAGAAATAGCTGGTATTTCTGCCATTGCAAGGACGATGGGTTGGAGGACTTAACGATTCCTAAATCTGATCGCAAGGCGGGTTATTCACCCAATTGCTCCAAAATTACCAGCTCGCCGCTAGCGACCAATCGGACATGAGAACCAGTGCAACCAAAAATTATAAGTTGAATCAAAAAATGAAATGCGTATGATTGATCGACGTCCCCGGTTTTATTGAAAACCACTTGGGAATCAGAGTGTGGGATTGTTATTTAGTCGTTTTTTCTTCACATTAACCGGTTGGTCAAAGCACTAATTTGGTCAACAAGACGAATTTTTTATTGATATCGGGGGCGAATTGGATTCGACCGGATTGTTTGAAGTTCTAGTGGCGTACCGAGGTTGGTCAGTTGGCCTCGTTAAAAGCTGACCAAAAAACTTTAATTGCAGATGAAAGTCTAGCATTGGCTGCGTAAGAAAACGCAGTCCCGGTTGATAAGCTTCGTCGGAGAGCTTTGAAAATCGGTCACCAATTCCGAATCGCAATGGTTCATGCCTGGCACGATCATTGTTAAACACGTTCCGGGTTAACCGAAAGTCGAGCCTGTCGATGGGCGCTTCCAAGGCTACAACTAAATAATCGACTACGTGCGTAGAAACTATTGCGGATACTTCGCGGGACGCGGGTTCGATCCCCGCCGCCTCCACTCACGCCGGAGTTACAACCCGGCTCAAAACCAATCAGGCTCGTCAGCACCAACTGGCGAGCCTTTCTTTTTGGCCAACTATACGTGGGATTCGAGCGCGTGGGGTCAAAAAACTCAAACGAGCATTTTGTGGGCTGGAAAACGAGCTCAAAGATCAATTTGAAACTGAAATCTCGGCCGAGGTCGTGACGCAAGGTCGTCCAAGTTGGTCAAATCCGAGGTATGAGCGCAGCAGTGACCGATCCAGGTGTAATGGATTGAAAGTGTAGAATGCCAAACTCACGCTGCTCGGCGATACGAGCGAAGCAAACCACCGAGCCGTTCGCTCGATTCGATTTTGGCGTCAACAATGGGCGGACGGCCCAACGGCACAATCAATTCGTTGTCCAAACCCTGATGCGGTCGCTCGGCGTGATAATGAGCAAGATATTGTTTGACAGCATTCCGCATCGCTTTTTCGCCGAACAAAATCAGACGGTTAAGACACTCAGATTTTAATGATCCGAAGAAACGCTCCAAGTGAGCGTTCATGTTGGGACTGCGAGGTGGCAAGCGAACTGGCTCGACATCCTCGTTGCTCAGAAACGCCCGAAATGACTCACAGAACTTTGTGTCACGATCCATGATCAAGTACCGTTTGCCATTGAGAAATCCATCCTCATGGTTGGTCAGTTCACGGGCCATCTGGTTCACCCAGGTTTCGTGTGGACTTGTCGTGTATCCTGCGAAATGAACACGACGAGTTTTCAGTTCCATGACAAACAGCAGATAGTAAGTCACCAGACCACTTTTAGTCCAGACTTCCACGG
>CAJQQR010000248.1 GCA_905480545.1 uncultured Pirellulaceae bacterium | reverse complement strand
ATCATCAGCCTCGTCGCCTTTCGATTTAGAATCATCGGCCTCGTCGCCTTTCGATTTAGAATCATCCGCCTCGTCACCTTTCGATTCAGAATCATCCGCCTCGTCACCTTTCGATTCAGAATCATCAGATCTCTTTAAAGTTCTCTTTTCAGCAAACGTTCTTAATACTTCGTCTTTTATTTCAGGGTTGCGGACGCTGGGAGCCCGGAAGACGATTCCTTTAAATTTATGATCGTAATACTTCTGATCGGTCTCTTTTTCAGATAGCAGAACGGTTTCTACGACATTGATTTGATGTCCTGATTTTAGGTCCCGAACACCGTTAATGATTGCGGTCGGAGTTTCAATGCCACTGTAGTACCCATTGACCGTGATCTTCATACCTTCGTTTTTATCATTCGCCTTTAACGCAAACGTTGCTGAATTAACGATGGCGAAGTCCGGATCCGAAAAGTCCTCGCTCAGATTTGCGAGTTCCCGAATCCATACGGCTTGAGCGTTGTCAAATTCTTCAATCTTTTCGACATTAGCGATCGTCTCTTGCACCGTTTTGTCCGTCATCGCGCCCGCTTTAATCTGTTCGTTCACTTTCGCGATTTTGCTGCTTGCGTCAGATAAAGTCCAATACGCGAAACCGCTGCAAATCAAAAACAAAGCAGCAGCGGCAATGCCAACAAGCCATTTAACCCGACTTCCTTCACTCGACTCGACCTTTTTCCGGGGGCTGAGAAAGTCGATTGTCTCCGTTCTATTGCTGGTGTGATCAACCAGTAGACCAATCAATGATGCGTAGGTTCCAACCCGTTCAGGCATCTCCGAAAGCCCTGGGGCGAAATCAAACGGGTTGATGAACTTAATATCGAATTGCAATTCTTTTTCAATGGCTGTTCGCAACCCCTCAAACTCGCCCTCATTACCGAAGACAACAATGCTCCGCGTTTCGAATTCAGCGATTTGATTCGTTGCAGCGGCGAGTGTGCGTCGAATTTCACGCACAATCTGAACAGACGAATCACCGGGAACCGAACGAATGGTCCGCGTTAAACAGAGCTTCCCAAAGGATACAACTTCCAAATTAAATGACTTGGCAGACGGATCAACAATGATGTAGTTCTTTAGTTCTGGATCGGTATGCTGCGACAAAGCGGTCGAGCAAGTCGAACGAAGTTTCACACCTTTCAGTTGAAGGCCAGCCGTATTGCAACCGCTCTTCAAGTTCTCCAAAATTTCTGCGGGGATTGTCGCAGCCAGGACTTTCTTGTCTTCGTTCCCCTCCGATAACTTCAAAAAATCGACAGGCGCGTCATCGGCGCAATTGGCAAATTGACGCATCGCCTGAAATCGGACGATGTCGGGCAATTCGTTGTCAGGAACGATCGGAACACTGATCACCCGCAGTTCGCTCATCCCGCGACCAAATGAAACGAGCGCATCACAGCGTCCCACTTTACTTCCCAAAGCCTCGGTCAAATCTTTACCGAATTGCGGGGCGTCATTCTCAAACGAGGAGTTCACATCGATCTCGAATGCGGATTGAACCTGAAAACTGCTTCCAGTGATCTTCGCAACGACAACTCGTGCTGAACTGTCATCAAAGTCAATTGCTGCTATTTTTGCCATTTCGTCACTCTCAATTCCAAAATTGGAATAATGATCCGCACAAATGCGAATCCAAATTCAGCGAATGCTGAGAACTGTTTAACGTCTAATTTTTTAAATATTTGATTTGCCGATACGACCCGCCAAAACGCTCCAACAAAAAATCACTTATTCATCTAGAGGGATACCGAGCGCGTCCTTGTTGTATCCCAATGAAAGGTGGCTTTTATCTCTCCAGAATAGTATGCGTGGGTAATTATCGGTCGTGTCAAAAACGACAGACGCACGGGAAGAAATGTTTCCTTCCGCAAAAAACCCGACAACCTCCGCACGCAGGACATGTCCTTTTGCCGTTATAAACGGGGTCATCATTTTCATCTCGTCAAGCGTTACAATTCCTTCAGCGAGAATCCACGTCTCCCAGTTTCGATTCAAATCAGCACCGTCTGGATCGTCCAAAACAAACTCACGTTTGTCGACAATCTCGTCCGCGATTTCCTCGGTCATTCCAGGGATCCCCAACAGCAACTGCCTGGGACATTGATTAATGTTCAGCCGCCCGGTGATCACATCGCGATCATAAATCGACAAGTTGTCCATCAACGACGGAAGCGATGCAATCAACTGCGACTCTTTTATGGGCGACTCAACGATCTGTTCACCATCACTGGTGTCAACTTTCACATAGGCTCCAACCAAATCCAAAATTTGAATAAAGGTAAACGAACCCTCGCCGTCCAGTTCTAAATCATCGCCGGTCACGACGCCGTCGGTATCATCGTCGTCAGTTGGTGTGTAGGGACCATTTAACCTGTAGGCAACGATAAACGCTGCCCACTCTTCGCGTAAAACACTGGACAGATCATTGTAAAGTGTTTCCAGGTTTTCGCCGTTGATATTAACGCGTTGCAATCCAGCTCGTGTTCGATTTCGTTCCTTGCTAAACAAGGTTAGATAATTCGACCAACCAAGGACGAGTTCAGCCTCGAGGCCCCCAGCAGCGTCCTGCTCTTCAAAGTCAATGAGGCCGTTATGATTCGCGTCGGCGCCAAATAACATTTGCGGAGTTACACCGCGAACAAGCAACAGTTCTTCGACGGTGTCCATCGGTCCATTCTTGGGGGCATAACCTTTGGCCGTATACTCATCCACTTCAGCACCATATTCTCGGACCTCGTCATCGTCATCGATCCAATCCATGATCGCGTCGGCCACATCCTCCGTCATATCGGGAAGAGCCATCAGTAAAGTCCGCCCACCATTTTCCTGATAGGCATCGGCGAGTGTCAGTACGTTCAGATTCAACCGCACCGCTTCGTCCAGCAAACCAAATCGGTTTCCAGTGGCGGTTCCTTCAAATTCAGCGATCGCGGGCGAAAGAACAGAGAACATTCCAACCTTTCGAGGATCTTCGTCTTCGCGTGCAAGTACCGCGGAGAATTGATCTGGATTTTCATAAATCCCACCATACTGCTCAATGATTTCGTCACCTTGAGCCAAGAACACACGAACCGATTCAACACCCGAATCCACCAATCGTGTGGCCTGAATTCGATCTCCAGACAAAATCGTCGCTTGATTCTCTGTCTGCATCATCAACGTGTAACCGTACGCTGAGAGTGAAAGAATCGCCACGACAACGACCACCATGATCAGCACAATTCCCTGATGTCGACCCGAATTGATCCATTGTTTTTTCATTACCGATCTCCTCCGGTATCGCCCGATGCACCACCGTCCAAAGCCGAACTGCCTGAATCGCCAGATTCATCAACTGGAATCTCCTCCTCTTCCGGAGGAATCAATTCAGCAACTGGCAAGTACACCACCGTCCGATAGATCTTGCGAGCTTCTTCTTCGCTTTCCGCGTTCATTTTGCCGACGGCAACCGAGATTTCGACAGCTTTGGGCAAACCCAGCATTTCGTCACTGTCCCACTCGGTGACCCAATCTTCATTTTCCTGATCCCAGTACCGAAATTCGATCTGTGAAACCTCTCGTGCAAGGACTTCTTCATAATCCTCCACGTTGATCTGCCCACCACCGTAATCGGCCGCGTATCGAGTCACCGCACGATCGAGACTTCGACGAACAAGCCCCATCGAATCATTCAAACTAACCGCCTGAGTTCCGCCGTTTTCTGAGTCTTCCTCGCTACGTACAAAGTAGGAAACGGTTTTTACGTCACTTGGTATGTCACTGGATGTGCCGTCGCTGAAATTAACGAGGCTGTATTGATCAACGCGGGGCAATCGACTGACATCGATCTGCAGCTCTGTGGCTGTGCCGTACAAGCCGGGACGTGTTGCAGCATATTGAGACTGGGCAACCTCCTCTTGCTCTTCGAATTCTTCCCCGGTGATCGATTCAATTGCATCGGTTGACGACGAGATCGATTCGATCAATTCATTCAAGGCACTGGTTTCTATGGGCTTGTATTGAATTGCAGCACGTATGTCTTTGGTAATCAAAAACAATGACTGCCTCGCAACCTGAGATCGCTCGATTTCGTCTTGTTGCTGACGGAGAGTGACCAGATGGTAATTGATCGCCATCGTGATTCCGCCCAGCAGCAAAATGGTAAGCCCCAGCGCCAAAATCACTTCAAGAAGTGTGTAACCCGATCGATGTCGATTTTCGTTCGTTTTCATCTGACGTTTAC
This sequence comes from uncultured Pirellulaceae bacterium, assembly GCA_905480545.1. GTDB lineage: Bacteria > Planctomycetota > Planctomycetia > Pirellulales > Pirellulaceae > JABAAE01. The sequence goes on along the minus strand of CAJQQR010000248.1, from coordinate 17,205 downwards.
TCATCCTGTTCCGCCGCCTCTAGCTCATCAAGATCTTTGAGTTCCGCTTCGTAATCGGGATCGGGAATCCACCTGACCAAGCGGTAAGTAACGGGAAAGCTAAATGTCGAATCCTGCGAAACGGTGCAATCAATTTTGAGCAATCCATCTAATCCGGCCGGCTCGATCGTAAAAGAATAGGTCCAGCCCGGAGCCTCAACGATTGCCGCTCCTTGAACCGAGGTCGCCGGAATGACACCTGCGGAAATCTCAGAGACCTTTGCATCGCACAGAATTTGTGCTTCGGTTAAATCTCTGGCATCGATGGCCGCATTGTGCCCGATGTTGATTAATTGACCGATAACCACCATCGAACCGCCCAGAATTGCAATCGCCAAAACAACTTCCAATAGCGAAAGCGCGCGTCGAGAGCGAATGTTTCTGATTGGACTTTGACGATTCATTGTTGCTGGAAAAAACAGGGGTTAATTAGTCGGTGATAAAATCAGAAACGGAAGTCGTTCCAGTTATCCCACGGACGGTAATCTGAATGATGTCTTCATACTCGTTGGTAATTTTGATGCTCGCATTTTGCCCCGAGCCATCAGCGTAAAAGATAATCTTTGTGCAAGTCGTGGATGCTGAACTATCTTCTTCCGCGTCCATACTTCGCGTCGATTCCTGGACTTCGCCTTGCATGAAAGTCACACCCTGCGGCAAAGAATTGGATGGCGGCAACGAGACCTTGCTCGTGGGTGCATCGGACAGAACAGGGGACGAAACCGTTGTCGTATTTGAAAGTGGCTCGTTCCAAAACTGCCCCGTTTCCGGGATGTAGCAAAATACGTATTCGGTGCTTTCCCGGATTGCATTGACCCGGGTCGCTCCAATCTCGGCTCGGATGATATCACCAGACCGAGTCACTTTTTCCGACTCAAGCATGTTTCGCCACAACGGTACGGACAACGCGGCAAGAATCGCGATGACCGCAACAACGAGCAAAATCTCAAGTAGTGTGACGCCTTTGCGGTTCAATTTGACATGCCCTTTTCTGCTTCAGTCTTGGCCGAATCGATAAATTGCCTCGGAACCCCAAAACAGTCGTCCCGATTCTAAAAAACGATCGAGAAATTCGATCGCTTTTCAATGAAGGCGGTCCCAAGTGGGCAACCCACCTTTTACTGCTGATTCTGCTGCTGGGGCATTGTGGTCAGGTCATCCTGATCACCCTGCACACCATTGGCTCCATTGCTCATAATGACAATTTGCATCTGCCGCACGTTTCCGTTGTCATTGATCTGCAAAGTGTAAGCATTTCCCCAAGGATCCAGTGGTACCTGACCACCCTCTAAGTAGGGACCGGCCCATTTCTGCTGACTCATTCCACTTGGAGGGGTCACCAAATCCTGAATGCTTTGCGGACGCTGACCGGTTTTCATGTAATAACCGTTCACCGCTTGTTTGATACTCGTCATTTGCAATCGAGCAGCATCTTCCTGGCTGTTGGCAAAGTAGGTGAAATACCCAGCTCCTACGAGTGACATCAAGATAATGAGGATCGCCATCACTAGCAAAACCTCAAGGAGCGTAAAGCCCTTGTTCTTGCGACGACGCTTTTGAGTTGAGTTCATTTCTTTAGCTCCTTGATTCGACAAAATTTGATTTGTATGAGTTTTAGTTTGATAGTGCATATAGCTGTTTTTAGCTACGAAAGTTTCGAAAAAAGTCAGTTTTTTAAGCCTCGACGCAAAAAGTCCTACGCCCGCATCATGCTACTCATTTTCATGACGGGCAGTAGCAGTGCCACAACAACAAAAAGGACAACTCCACCAAGGGCAACGAGCATGAGCGGCTCCAGCATCTTCACCATCAGGTCCAACTTACGGGTCGTCCGTTTCTCAAGGCCGTCGGAAATATCAACCAAAACCGAGTCTAATGTATTTGACTCTTCCGCAACGGAGATCATCTCAACCACTGTTCTGGGGAATTGTCCACTTGAAGAGAGCGGTTTTGCAAGCGACGCCCCGGATGTGATGTTGTCCGACGCCTCGACAATTGCATCCGCCAAAACACGATTTCCTGCTGCCGCAGCACTGATCTCAAGCGATTTCAAGATATTCACACCATTCTTCAGCATCGTACCCAAAACGCGACAAAACCTCGCGACCGCCAAGTTTCGAAAAATATCGCCGAACATTGGCATCCGTAACTTCAGGCGATCAAAAAGCCGCTTTCCAGCTTCTGTTTGCAACTGCATGTAAACCACAGAGATAATCACAGCACCGGCCAGGGCGAACAAATACCAGCGACTTTGCAATGCTGAACTGAAACCGAGCAGCGAAGTTGTCATCCAGGGCAATTCGCCGCGATTGGCCAACTGATCAAACATCGGTTTGAATTTGGGCACAAAAAACACAATCAAGACCGCAACAATCGCTGATCCAATTCCCATCAGGATGACGGGGTACATCAAAGCCCCCAAGGTGCGAGCCTTCAGGTCGGCCTGCTGCTCGGTAAATTGCCCTAAACGGTCAAGTGCCTCCTCCAAGAATCCACCCTCGGTCCCTGCACGACACATGTTTGTCGCGATGTCATTGAAAACGCCCGGGTATCGCGCCAAACAATCGCCAAACGATTCACCGTCTTCGACGCGGGATTGAATGTCTTCCAAAATGATCTTGAACTTCTGGCTGGTGGACTGCTCGGCAAGAATTCGGAGCGACTTCAGCAGCGGCACACCGGACTTCAACAAGCCGGACATTTGCGTGTAAAAAGTCGACATCGTCTGAGCATTGATCCGCCCGCCAAACGCCTGCTGTCGCGCAACTTTTTCACTCACCTTCAAAGGAAAAAGAGACTGGCCGCTCAATATATTGATGGCTTCACGTTCGGTATTAGCCGCCAACATCCCGGAGATCATCTCTCCCTTCATGTTTCGTGCTGTGTATGCAAAATCTGGCATTGTTACCTGTGCCTAATTCCCTGTTGACTGTTCTAATATAGATAATACGAAGCCGAAGATTCGCGGGTTTCACTCAATACGTGATTCGAAACTGCCCGAGCCGCATCGGCCCGCACTGTCGATTCACCAAGCAAACGCAAACCACCTATTTCGCATCAATGCCCCATCCCGCCATCGCTCTTGGTCAGTCGAGTGACCTCCTGAAGCGAGGTATTACCCGCGATCGCTTTCAACCATGAATCATCTCGCAACGTCTTCATCCCACTCTTAACTGCGGACTGCTTGATGTCCCACGCACTTTTGCGGGCTGTCGCCAGCTCTCGCACTTCATCCGTCGTGACCAGCAACTCGTAGACACCCATTCGCCCCGAATAACCCACGCCGCGGCACTCGCGACACCCTTCCGGGTTAGGATCAAACATTGGTTCGTCGTTATAGTCATCCCACGGAAAGTCTGACGGCATGTCGCGTTTCTTTGGATCAAACTCTGTTTTGCAATTGGGGCAAAGTTTTCGAACCAGTCGCTGGGCCATCACAGCTTCAACTGTACTCGCCACCAGATAGGATTCCACTCCCATATCAACCGCACGCGTGTACGCACTGGACGCATCATTGGTGTGCAATGTACTGAAGACCAAGTGACCGGTTAAGGATGCTTGAATCGCGTTTTCCGCCGTTTCAAAGTCACGAATCTCACCGACAAGGACGACGTCAGGGTCATGACGCAGGATGCTCCGTAAAGAGGCAGCGAATGTAAGTCCAATTTTGGGATGGACTTGAATTTGGTTGATTCCGTCCAACTGATACTCGACCGGGTCTTCGGTCGTAATGATCTTCGTGTCCGGGCTGTTGATTTCCAAAAGCGAACTATAAAGCGTGGTGGTCTTACCAGAACCAGTCGGACCGGTGACCAAAATGATTCCGTATGGCAGCCGGATCAGGTCTTTAAAGACATCATAAGTCCGCTGCGCCATTCCTAATGCGCGAAGGTCAAATGTCATCGATCCTTTATCAAGGATACGCATAACCAAGCCTTCACCGTGGATCATCGGAATCACAGAAAGTCGAACGTCAATTTCGCGTCCTTTGACCTTCAACTTGATCCGTCCGTCTTGTGGTAGACGCTTTTCTGCGATATTCAAACGCGACATGATTTTCAATCGACTGATAATCGCCGCTTGAAACTGATTGATTTCTGGTGGAACCGGCTGCGGATGCAAAATTCCGTCGATTCGATACCGAATCGAAATCCCGTTCGACTGAGATTCAATATGAACGTCACTCGCTTTTGAATCGATCGCTTCCAGTAGAATTTCATTCACCAAGCGAATGACCGACGCCTCCTGAGCCATTTCAGAAAGCTCAGAACCATCGATTTCGATATCATCCAGCAACTCAATGCCGTCGTCCGTTCGAGCTTCGATCAAACCTTCGATCGTTTCTCCGCCGACACCCAAATGCTCTTTGATGAGCTTTGCGATCTCACGTTTTTCCGCCAAAACAGGTTGGATATGAACGCCCATCTGTTCGCCAGCTTCATCGAGCGGGTAAAGATCGTACGGATCAGACGTCGCGACCACGACCGAATCGTGATCACGTTTAATTGGAAAAAGGTTTTGCCGATAAATTAATTTTTGTGGAAAGACCTCAAGCAGTTCCAAGTCAACCACTTCCTTGGTTAGGTCCACGAAATCGAGACCAACCTCTTTGCCCACGGCTATGAGCGCGTCATCCTCACGCACAAACCCCATCTCGACTGCTTTTTCGAGCACCGTCGAAGTCGTTCCGTTCGGTTCTCGAATCGACATGAGCTGGGCATTATTGAGCAACCCGCTTTTGAGAAGTAATTGTCCGGCTTCCATAAGCCATTTACCTTTTTTGATAACGCTTGGGTGGGGCGCTTTGGCTTGATTCTTTTCGTTTGAATCGCATAAACCAAAACGAAATTGAAATTTGAATTGAGCGAAAAGCAACCGAATTCGACCGACAGATCACTGCTGATTCCATACTAATTCGACTCTCTTTAAAAACCTTGATTTTTGGAATTTGTTGCGATTTAACTTTAAAGTAGGCAAAGTTTTACGAAATTAACAAAAAATGCCGTAGAAGCAAAATCGCTTTCTACGGCATTTGATGATTGTTAGGCCAGAACTCAGAAAAATTAGAAATCGTTTCCGCCACTACGGCCACCACGACCACCGCGTCCGCCACCCTGGGCGCCGCCACGCCCGCCTTGTTGACGTTGCGGAGGAGCGATTTGAATGATTTCGCCACCAAACATGTCTTCAAATTTCTTACCGGCTTCTTTTGGCAATTCTTTCGCCATATTTTTGATCATCGCCTGAAGCTCTTTGTTGACCTTCGCTGCGAATTTTTTCTGCAGATTCTCATAGGTTTCCATCGCGTCGTCCGCGTCGCCTTCGTCCATTTCCAATACGTCAACAAAGAATTCCTTGCTAACACGAAGAGTTCCACCACGCATGTAACGCTGTTGATTTTGAATCTTGTCAAGCATTGCCACTTGCTTTTCAAGAAGAACATCCTTTGCTTCATCGCTGATCTCAGTCATCATTTCACGCATGCCTTCAAAATTACGCTCCCGCATCATTTCCTGCATTTTGGAGCGCATATCGTCCGAAAGCTCTTTGATTTCGTCGATTTGATCGTCTGTCAAATCAAGCTTTTCCTGAACACTCGAATTCTGAAGCAGGCCAAGCATTCCGCCTCCGCCGAAGCCACCAAATCCGCCGCGTCCGCCGCGTCCGCCGCCCGGTTGTGCCATCAAATCGCTTGCAAAGACGCAAACTGTTAAAAGTAGGACTGAAAGCCCCGTTTTTCGAAAAGACATCTAAAACTCCTGAACCATATGAACGTTGACTGGGGCGCCCAATTTGTCGTTTGAGCGTGGATCCTGAAACAGATCAGCATCCCTTGTTTTTTACCGCCACGCAATGATTCAACTCCACTTAGTTCGAAGAGTTTTTTACAATATTCATATTTTTTTTAATTTCGGCAACTTTTTTCACGAAGTCTTCAGTGCAACCACAAATCCGCTGAAATTCCAGTTGGACTGCCTTTCCCCACAGCCCCGACAACCTGTGTGTAAAAACCAGACAAAGGTTGTAACTAAGCGTCCACCGATGAGGCGGCTGGCCGCAATTCCGGAAACGTTTTATGCAGTGTTTTCCACTTTCCCCAATCGGTGCGAAACAACATATCCTCAGTTCCGATACGCCCCTCACCGATCCAATCGACAATGCTCTTGAGTGGAACAGGGCCGAACTCTTCTTCACCGCATTTCACCAACCATAAATCGAACGGCGGCTGAATTTCCTGCGACTCAGACTTTAAACGGTTCGCCATTGGCGTGAAATTTGCCGCCGGACGCGATGGCCGGACTTTCGCGGGAACCTTATTCCATTCCTCCGGCGGGGAATCGGCCATATCGCGGTACCAATCCAATGCCAATTCAGCCTTCTCGTGATTGGAATCAAGGCCTAGCGCTTTGACTAACGATTTTTCCGAGCGAGCTCGGTCGCGATGATAAAACGAAGACAAAGCCCGAATGTAATAACAATCAGCCGAAAGCAGCTCGTCCTCAGTTAACTTCGAGGCAATCCTCGCATCAAGGCTGGCTCGCTCGAAACGTCCCATCGCTAAAAACGTCTCGGCTCGGCATTTGACCAATTGGGCCCATTGTTCGTTTTCCTTAAATCGATGAATCGATTTGGTCAACCAAATCAACGCGTCTTGCTCCCTTCCCAATTTTGCAAGTGCTTTTGCTCGACCAAGATAGGCTTCAAGATGAACTTCAATTGCCAACGCCGACTCAAAATCAGCCGCCGCTTTTTCAAATTCCTCGATTTGCAAGTAGGCGTTCCCACGATCCACCAACACCAACGGCTGTCCAGGGAAGAAGTGCAAAGACATGGAAAAATCTTCAATGGCCGCAGAGAACTGCGTCAATTTGAAAAGCAACTTACCGCGTTCACGAAACGCCTGAAAATTGTCAAAATTTAACGCAATTGACAAACCAAAGTCATCAAACGCCTTGGGGTAATTCTCCCTTGCAACATGAAGTTCACCGCGCCGGACATAGAGTCGATCATTGTTGCGTGAAGTTCGAATTGCATCTCGAATGTCGAGAATCGCCGGCTGAACCACCCCCATTTGCAACATTGCTTCGGCTCGGAGCAACAACGTGGTTGCTGAAGGACTCGATTTGACCGCGTTCGTAAAAAAGGTGTAGGCCTTTTTAGACTGTTTATCTGCTAAATAAAGGGTCCCCAATCGAACCTGGGCCTCACCGTGCTTGGGATCGATCGTCAGCGCCTGCTGGAAATCAAGATAAGCACGATCTGTCTTCTGCAAGAACAGATTTGCCATACCTCGATTGTAATAGGCTTCGGCGTCACTTTTGTCGGCCTTAATTAAATTTCCAAAGTGTTTTATGGCATGCTCAGCAATGAATTCGCCCAGTTTTTTGTACTGATCAGCAGCCATTGGATTGAGGTCGATCGCGGCCTGCAAATCACCGATCGCCAATGCCCATTTTCCAAGTTTGCCATAGGCATACCCTCGCCAAACCAAGCTTCCAACATGAAATGGCCGAAGTCGGATCGCCTTTTCAAAATCATTAACGGCCTCAACAACGTTATCGTTTTCTAACCGGGCGGTCCCACGACGATAGTAGTTTGCCGATTTTCCATGAGAATCCAAACTTAGTTCAATTGCTTTGGTAAAGGATTCGATCGCCGCATCAAATTGTTTCTCGTCAAAATACACAGTGCCGGAGAAATGGGCAGCCTCGGCATTTTTGACTTCCTTTTTAGAGACTTCAGACGAAAGCTTCAATGCTTCTGGGCGATTTCCGCGGGCGTTCTTTACTTTCGCGTAACCCAATCGAGCGTCCAACGAATGACTCTCAAGTTTCATTGCGTGTTTGAAAGCCCTTGATGCCTCGTTTATCTCGTTAATCGCCAATTTTGATTCGCCAAGCATGGTGTAAAACCGAGCATTTGGTCCACCATTGGCGATCGCGACCTCAAAATCTGCGATGGCGGCTTCATATCGGCGAATTTCGTGATAGGCGGTTCCTCGCCCGAAATAGGCACCAACGGAAAGCGAATTCAATTTCAATGTTTGGTCGAACGCCTCAATGGCTCCATGAAAATCCCGGATCGCCAATCGACATTGACCCACTTTCAATTGTGATTCTTCATCCTTTTTCTCGCGATTCGAAACACCCCGAAGAATCAACAAAGCAATTCGCAGCTTCCCGTCATCAGCTTTTAGTCGAGCCTTGAGAAGATTTGCATCAAGATCCTCCGGCTCATCGGCCAAGAACTTTTCCAATAAGTCAATCGCTTGTCGCCGCTCTCCCCGCTCGGCCAACACACTTGCCATGAACTTGTGAACAACACCGCGTTCCGGCGCAATTGCACTCGCTGATTTCAGATCGCGTTCAGCTCGCTCGAAATCTTTTTGCAATAAATAGATTTTCGCTCGATCCAAAAAATCGGTGAAAGTCCCTCCGTCCAGTCGCATTCCATCTGAAATACTCAAGCAGGCACGACGAGATGTGATTTCAATTCGAGCTTCCATCGATCGCAGCGGAAAAACACCTGCAGACAATCGTAAATCACGAATTGCCGAGTACCACAAACCCAGTTCAGTACGTGCGATGCCGCGATAACAAAGCAGTTCGTGGTCGAGCCCATTGGTTTTCAATAACTTGGAACAGAGAACATCGGCCTCAGGGTATTTCCCGTTCTCCAACAGCAGATAGGCCTGAACCTTTTTTGCTACGTGATCATCGTCTCCATTCGATTTTTTTGATTCGACTAGCGCTTCAGCCAATTCGCCTGCATTGATTCGGTCGGCAACCGTCTGTAGAGAGCTTTTCATGTTTGGCCTCGATTTTTACATCCCATTCGAAAATGGTTAATACTGAGGATAACGCGCATTGCGACGTTCTATTATCGATATCGTGTGGATTAACGTCAATAAAATCGGCATAATCTGCGATCAAGCCACTGTTTTATGATTCGATTGGTTTTAATCGGAACAATTGTCAAAAGCTTGAGTTAATACGGTTATACTTCTGTAAAAAGGCTTTGGATCAATGACCAGAAAAATCAGAAAAACCGCTCTTTTCGCCGGTATTTGTTGTTTGTTGTGTGCTCAAATCGCCGAGGCAGCGCCGCAATTCGGCCGTGGCGGTCCTCCAAGCGGTGGTTTCAGTCGCGGTGGTTTCAGTCGCGGTGGTTTTGGCGGTGATCGAGGCGGGGACCGTGGACGCGGCGGGGACCGTGGACGCGGCGGTTTTGATCCCACAGAAATGCTGAAACGATTTGACCGAAACAGCGATGGAAAGATCGATCCCAATGAATTGGATGAGCGGACGCGTGGTTTTGCCGGCGGAATGATGTCGCGAATGGGAATTGAATTTAACAAACCCATCGCGATTGCGGACATTGCCAAGAAAATCGAAGAACGTCGAAAAGAACGTGAAAACGGCTCGACCAGTGAAAAGAAAGAAGAAGATATTTCGACAACGTTTGGCATTCCAACTTTTGCGGAATTCGCAGACGAAATGCCGCCAATCCCGCCAGATTTTTTCCTTGAGGCCGACTCACCTTTGTTGATGACGGGCCCGCTGGAGTCTCGCTACACAAGTGACATCATCAGCCAAGTCGACCGAACCTTGCGAAGTTATGACAGAAACAAGGATTCGATGCTGGATCAGACCGAGATAAGTCGCGGTCGATTCACGAGCCCACCCGTCGAGCAGTCCGACATCAACAAAGATGGTCGATTAAGCAAAATTGAATTGGCGGAACGATACGTAGCGCGCAGTGGCGGTCGAGGGCGTATTGAAACGGGAAAGAAGAAGTCATCATCCAGCTCTAAAACCTCGAAATCCTCAAGCACCTCTACCCGAAGCCGCGAGGATTGGCGGAGTCGTTTTGCCTCGCGAGATTCGAAAAAAGCCGACGAAAAGAAGCCAACCTCGAAAACTTCATCGCGTTCATCATCATCGTCCCGATCATCTCGCAAAAGCTCAAGCGGAAGCTCTAGCAAAAAAATCGAGTCCTATGCGAAAAACATGCTCGAGAAATACGACAAGAATAAAGACGGGTCGTTGGACAAAGACGAAATCAAATCAGCGAGGTCGCTGTCCTCCAAGACCGACAAAGACGGAGACGGCGTTGTCACGCTAAAGGAATTGGTCGTTGAGTATGGTGGTGACGCATCGGGAAGCTCTTCACGAAAACGCGACGGAACAAACAACCAGTACCTGATTAAAACTGGCGCTGAACGATCCAGTGAAGCAGGTAGCGAGTTCCAAAAACTGGATTCCAATCTTGACGGCATCATTCAAATGCAGGAATTCACAAAAGATTGGACCGCCGAAATGGCCGAGTCGTTTACAAAATTGGATGCCGATAACAATGGCACCATCACAATTAAGGAATGGGAAAAGGGGGGCGGTGCAAGTCGAGCATCCAAATCTTCTTCACGGGCGTCGTCACGAACTCGAAGCTATTCCAGAGACTGATGCTTTAAGCAGAAAGACACATCATGGAATGTGTTGAAGCTCTGTAGAATCAGACTGATGGTTAGGACGCATTTTTAATGCGTCCTTTTTTTGCGCCCAGTTGACGCCGTTCATCCCTTGGAATCGAAGCACAAAACGCAATGCTTCATCGCTGGCAGCCCACTAGCAACAAATTCGCCCCAAATCGAAAATCGATTTTCCAATCCAGAAGTCAGTCTTTCTATTCCATAAAGCCTATGCAATTTGACAACCAATTTCACCCTGAACAAATTCACAAATCGGTATTCATCGCGGAGGGCGTCTGCATCTTCGGAAACGTGAAAATCAATGCTGATTCGAGTATTTGGTTCAACGCGGTTGTTCGAGGTGATACCGAGCAAATCCAAATCGGTTCGCGAACCAACATTCAAGATCTTTCGCTGATCCATGCCGATCAGGGCGTTCCATGCGTCATCGGTGACGACGTTACCGTTGGACACTCTGCGATCGTTCATGGTGCGACGGTGGAATCCGATGTCATGATCGGCATGCGAGCGACAATCCTCAATGGCGCGGTCATTGGCCATGGCAGTTTGATTGCGGCCGGATGCCTTGTTCCGGAACGGTGCATTATCCCTCCCAATTCCGTTGTCATGGGAACCCCCGGAAAAATTGTCCGCCAGTGCACAGATACGGACAGTCAACGCATTCATTCCGCGGCGCAACATTACGTCGAAGCCGCTCGAGCGTTTCGCTGAGGCCCGCAATTTAAATTCCCGATTTTTGAAAAGTAGCGACTCGTTCAGCCGCCTTGTCGTTTTTGGCTTCGATTCCGTATGTTAGTCATAAACTACACGCATCTACATCGAACCAAAAACAACCATGCAAAGCGCTGAACCCGACTTTTTTTATCAGGACCCGATTCGTGGCATCGAACCGGCCGACTGCTTCTTCTACCACTGCATGGACATTCCCAACGTTGGAGAAGTCGGCACGCAGTGGGACATTCGCAATGTAGTGGAGCAATACTTGGGCGAAACGGATTTCAATGGCAAACGCGTGTTAGACGTTGGAGCTGCGTCGGGGTTCCTAAGTTTCGAAATGGAGAAACGCGGGGCAGAAGTTGTCTCATTCGACATGTCAGAGTCTGCAAATTGGAATTTGGTCCCGCATTACAGTATTGATGATTGGGATAATAAACTCGCCTCCATTCAGGAGTGGAACCGCAAACTTAAAAACGCATATTGGTTCACACATGAGAAACTTAATTCAAAAGCAAAAGTTTTTTATGGCGATGTCTATGATCTGCCATTGGAATTAGGTGAATTCGATATCGTTTTCTTCGGCATGATTTTGGGGCATTTGCAAAACCCTTTTCAAGCCCTATTTTCAGGCTCGCGGTTGTGCAGAGACTCGATCATGGTGACCAACCAAACAGTGACTCATCGGCAACTTGGAATTAAGCGTGAGTGGGGAAAGCACTTGGCGGCAATGCGTTTTATGCCGTCTCCTGAAAACGGCATTTTCGACAGTTGGTGGGAAATTTCCAACGCCTGTCTATCACAAATGCTTGACGTGCTCGGGTTTGAAACATGCGCACGATTCAATTCGAAACCGAAATGCGTGGTTCCTGGACGACTTGGCGTTGAGCCATGTACAACAACTGTAACGAAACGAGTCGCAGCTTCTTCTTCTGAAGTTGCAAAGCGCAGTACGCAGCCGGAAAATGTCGCGTAAGAAAATTCTTGGTGCGTTGCGACAGAAAATCCGGTCTCGTAACTCTATGCGAATTCAGCGCACCGTTTAACTGCCGCCAAAACTGAAACACAAATCGAAATTGACCAAAATGCAAATAAACAACAGCAAGCGGATCCGCCTATGGTTCACCGTGGTTTCACTTTTTGCGGTCAATCCAATCAACAACGTCGCAATCGCAAAACAAACCGGGCCCCAAAAACATGACGTCTCGTTGAGTTCATTCGTGTCGAATCGGCATGCACCGCAAATTTCGATTGTTCCGCAGCCGAAATCCCTTGCGATGCATCAGAGTCTTGCCGCTTGGATTTTGCCAAGCAAAGTTGACGTATTTGTTACCGATGACAATGCATTTGCGAAACAACACTTCGAATCGATTCGCGAGCCATTCCAACGACTTACAGGTTGCGAACTTTCCCTTTCAAAAGAGAGAAGTACGTCGACAATCATTGCTGAGATCAACAGCGACTTGTCTCTCGAGGAATACGTTCTCGAAATCAGTAGCAAACAAGTGCGAATCAATGCCGCATCCATCAAGGGTCTGGCTCACGCTACCGCAACGTTGTTGCAAATCGTTGGACAATGTGAACGAACAGGCATCCCGGCAATGACGATCAAGGACCAACCGGATTGTAGCTATCGCAGCTTCATGATCGATCTCGGCAGAAACCCGCACAGCTTCCAATGCCTGATGGAGACCATTGATTTGCTTTGGTTTTACAAAATGGACTCACTTCACTTGCACCTCACTGATGATCAACGGTTCGCGTTTCCATCCAAGGCTTTTCCAAAACTTCAATCGGCCCAAGGAAAGATGACATGGGAAGAATTTGAGCAAATCGAGGAACATTCGAGGCTGCGTGGGATCGCGATCATACCGGAACTTGACGTCCCGGGTCACTCAACGATTTTGCGGCGTGAATATCCAAAGGTCTTCGGGCGAAGCCCTGCCGACCTTGCGAAGCTCGAATCATCAAAAGAAGGAATCAAGACCTTATTGACGGAAATGATCGAAATGTTTCCAACTACGAAACGAATTCATGTCGGTGGCGACGAAGCCGGCGGCGTACCGGAAGAACTTCAACGTGATCTGATCAACGAGTTGCACACGTTTTTGAAAGCCAAGGGAAAGAAGACGGTGGTTTGGGAGGGACCAAGCGGTAGAAATAAAAACAGCAAGGTGCACCCCGAGGTTATTCACATGAATTGGCGAACGATCAATTTTCCGGCGAACGAAATGCTTCGCGCCGGACATCCCGTCGTCAACGCGGCTTGGGACCCTCTTTATATCGTGGATCATTACCCACGTAACAACTTTACGATGGCATCGCCGGAACACATTTACCGGACGATGAACCTTTACAAATTCGCACACTATAATCCCGGCATGCCGACGTTTCGAAAACCGATTGTCGTCGATCCGACCCAATACGATGCCAACGTGATCGGATTCTGCATGACGTGGTGGGAAGGACGAGAAATCAACTACTTTCCGCTGATCGTCCCACGATTGATTCCAATGGCAGAGATTGCGTGGAACGCAAAATCGTCCAACACGAACGAAGGTAACTCGAAAAGCCAAAAGGATTACGAGGCCTTCTCGGATCGAACGAAGGTCAATGAAAGTGTCCGCCGATCCGCTTTCTATCCCGTTTTGATTTCCGCATCTCCGACGGCACTCGAAACCGAAGGCGTATTTCATAACCGTACGAACATCACACTGAGTGCCGACGAAAATGGTGAGATTCGTTTTACGCTCGACGGTTCCGAACCGAACGCAGCATCCACTCGATTTGCCGAGCCGATCAAGCTTCAAAAGAGTGCGACAGTTCGCGCAGCCGTTTTCAAGCAAGGCAAGCAACTTGGGTATGCAACACGAAAAACATTTACGTCAGTCAGCCCAATACAGAATCTCGCACTCGGCAAACCGGTTACAACCAGCGTGACCTCCGGTCCGATTTTTTCATCAGCCCGATTAACCGATGGTGGAACTGCCAACCTCGATTATTTCCTCGGCTACCCTGCCGAGCCAAAACCGATTGAAATCACAATCGATTTGAAAAAGGTGTTTCCCGTAAAACGGGTTGTCACGCATGCTTTTTTTAATGGAAACGTATATGAGGCCTACGAAATTCAAATCTCAGCCGATGGAAAAAACTTTCGCAAGGTTGCTGATCGAACGAAAAAGCCTCCAAAAGTAACCGCGGCCACAATTCACGATTTCCCACAAACCGACGCCCGTTACATTCGAATAGTGACTCGTGGTTGCAAGGGTTACGTGTTTGATTCATTTTCCAAGCTGACCGAAATTCAGGTATTCTAGATCCACTGCGAGAATTTCCCCGATACCCTGTTCCTCGAATCACAGTCAAATCAATGCCAATCAACACATCAAATGCAATCGTCAGTTTGGTTTTCGTTTTCATTGCGTGTGTTGGAATTAGCAGTTCAAACGCGAATGAAAACCGCCCCAATATCGTATTGATCATGGTCGACGATTTCGGTTACGAGTGCCTTGGCTGCAACGGCGGGCTATCGTACCAAACTCCGAACATCGATCGACTTGCAAAAAACGGAGTCCGTTTTACCGAGTGCCATTCGCAGCCGCTATGCACGCCGACGCGCAATCAAATCATGACGGGAAAGTACAACTTTCGAAATTATGAAAACTTCGAGTACATGAGCCCGGACGAAATAACATTCGGGCATTTGCTGAAAGAGACAGGATACAAAACATGCATTGCAGGAAAGTGGCAACTGAACGGACGTGGATGGAAACGTGATGGTCGTGAAAATCCGTCACGGCCAATGGACGCAGGCTTCGACGCAACATGTTTATGGCAAGTCACGTCTTTACCGCCAAGGTTCAAGAATCCGGGTCTTGAAGTCAATGGAAAACTCAAAAGCTTTCCTGAAAAATATGGTCCCGACGTTTGCACGGACTTCATTTGCGATTTTATCCAAGAGAACAAAAATGAATCGTTCTTCGTTTACTACCCGATGATTTTGACGCATAGCCCATTTGTGCCGACACCCGACAGCCTTGATTGGAGCCAAAAGAAACCGCGGCGAAACAAGCAAGCCTATTTTAAAGAGATGGTGGAATATACAGATTCGCTCGTGTCCAAAATTGAATCCAGCTTAAAAGCAAACGGAGTCCTCGAAAATACGATTCTGATCTTCACTGGCGACAATGGCACAACAAGGGGTTTAGAAACCAAAACCAAAACGGGAATGGTCAAAGGAGCCAAAGGGATGACTACCGACGCAGGGACCCATGTCCCACTGGTGGTAAGCTGGCCGAATTCTGGAGCAAAAGGATTTGTTTGCGATGACCTCATCGATTTCACTGACGTTCTTCCAACCTTAATGGATGCGGCTTCGAAGAAAATCCCAAGCGAGTTAAAAGTCGATGGAGTCAGCTTTCTACCGCAGGTCAAAGGCCAAACGGGGACACCGCGTGAATCGATTTACTGCTTCTATGATCCCGTGCATTCTCAAAACGTAAACAAATTTCGCAACCGTTTCGCCCGCGCAAAAAACTTCAAAGTCTATCGTGATGGAACAATTTTTGACATAAAAAAAGACCTCCTCGAACAATCGCCGCTCAAAACCCAAGACCTTTCCCAAGAGGAGCAACATGAGGTCGACATGTTGATTTCAAGAATGGACGATTACGATTCGCAGGGAGCGGCCAATGCAGCGAAAATCCTTCGCAACAAAGTAAGACCGGGGAACAAAATTTCGGCGATCAACACAACGTGTCCCCGTTCAGGGAAACCGATCAAACCGGACTCGTTGGCAATTTACAAAGGACACATTGTCGGATTCTGCAACACACATTGCCGCGACGATTTTGCCGGAAACATGCAAGATCGCCCAGAGGATCGACAATTCTTCGAATCAATCATTAATGCATCGCTCAAGTAAGGGGATTAAATCCAAGTCCCGTCAATTGATTAACAAGATGACAAACAAAGCCCGGTTGCGGGATTTCTCGTGCTGAAGAAAAAAGGCCAGCGATCACGGCGTTTGGCAACTGGGCATTTGGTGACTGAACGCTAGGTGACTGGGCGATTGGCAACTGGGATGCAATGCAAAGGATTTGACTGCACAAATAGGTTTGGCACACTGGTTGCTCCAACGTATTGGTATCGAGATGCGAGGGCATGTCCTTCTGATCTCTCTATCTAACACAATTTTGGAGCATGTCATGAAAGCCGTTTGGGTAACATTATTTGGAATCGCATTCTCGGTTGTTTCGATCAGCATATTCAGCTCGGTCACCGCTGCGGGCAACACAGGTAACAGTGATGACACCGTTGTCGCGAAAGACGATGACGACATGATGGAGAAGAAAATCCCGCTGAACATCGAGGATTACAAAAACCAAAAGAATGTGATTCACCTTTCACATTTTACTGACGATCTTCATCGAGCGTTTATGGCTGTAAAAATCGCCAATATGATCATGTCCAGCGGGATCGAAACGCAAATTTTCGTAGATGTGGAAGCAGCTCGAATCGCCGACTTACGTCAAAATCTGAATCTCCGTTGGGGTGAATCGGAAACGACTCTGGAGGTTCTGATCGACGAATTCGTAACCGACGGCGGGAAAATCATTGTCTGCCCTCATTGTGCAAAAGCTGCGAATCTGACCGACGACTTTATTCGACCTGGAATGGAAATTGGAACCAAAGAGGTCATTCAAAAACTTTTGATCGAAGCAGATAAAGTCATCGATTATTGATTCTCACCCGGACGAGCAGAACTTTTCCCCGTGCCAAGACGCACGCCATGTGCGAATTGGCACGGCATTCTTTTCGGTTTCACACTCGCCGTCCAGAAAGCGGACCGCTTAATCGACCGAAATTGCGGGGACCTTCAGTTTTTGAATCTGTAGATTCAGCGATGAAACGTCTTTATCAAAAATCAAATTCAACGCCTTCAACTCTGCGTCAATTTTCCC
>CAJQQR010000247.1 GCA_905480545.1 uncultured Pirellulaceae bacterium | reverse complement strand
CTGAAGGAGATTACAGCGCTCGATTCGTTTTGCAGGCGTGGGCCACCGTGATGGAGTCGGGACACTACACGCACGTCCACGACCATGCCGACGCCCATTGGTCGGCGGTCTATTACGTCGACGACGGCTCGGTAGAAGGCGTTGAGGTTGGCGGGAAGATCGCCTGGCTCAACCCCATCGGACCGCACCGCACCATGCTTGGAGCCAACCTCACGCCGACTACCTTCGAGTTGCAGCCACGCACGGGACTCCTGGTCGCGTTCCCCGGGTGGTTGCGCCACCTAGTACAGCCCTACTTTGGCCAAAGACCGCGAATCGCTATCGCCGCAAACATCGAAGTGCGTCGCACATGAAACGCCCCCCGTGATTTCATAGTCTGCCTGGCCAGCCTGCCAATGAATTGCGGAACACTGGGTAAAGTGAAACGCGTGGTGTCAAAAAACTCGAACCAACATTTTGAGCGATAAACTACGAGCTCAGCGATCAATTCAAAGTTGAGATTTGGGCCGAGATTGGTTCGTCAGTCGACCCGAATTGGCCGAACTCGACGACGAATTCAGACTGGGCGCAGGAGCGACCGAACCAAGAGTCATTGACGAAAGGACAGAAGCCGAACTTAAGCAGCTCGACGATACGATCGAAGCAGGCCGCCAAGTCGTTCGGTGGTTTCGATCTTGGCGTCCACTGACGGCGAATGTTCCATTGGCACAATCAGGTCGTTGCCCAATCCTTGGTGAGGTCGTTCGGCATGGTAATGTTCGAGATACTGGTTCACTGCATTTCGCATCGACTTCTCGCCGAACAGAAGCAGTCGATCGCGACACTCGGACTTCAGTGATCCAAAGAATCGTTCCAGGTGCGCGTTCATGTTTGGGCTGCGGGGAGGCAAACGTACAGGCTTCACATCCTCATTGCTCAGGAACGCCCTGAATGATTCGCAGAATTTTGTGTCACGATCCATGATCAAGTACTGTTTGCCGTTGAGGAATCCATCTTCATGATTGGTGAGCTCGCGGGCCATCTGTTTCATCCATGTTTCGTGGGGACCGGTCGTGCAACCCGCGAAGTGCACGCGGCGGGTTTTGAGTTCCATGACAAAGAGCAGATAGAAAGTGACCAGTCCGTGCCTGGTCCAGACTTCGACCGAAGTAAAATCGATCGCAGCCAAAACGTCCGAGGCACTGTCCAGGTATCACGACAGAAATAAACACAGTGCCTAATGTGCTTTCAGAAACGTGGCCCAAGACCCCGTCCGTTTGCGATCGGGTGCAGGGTCGATTCCATTCGCTTTCAGGATATTGGCGACGGTCGTGTCGCAGACAGGGTAGCCGACTTTGGAAAGCTCGCCCTGAATCCGATCGCAGCCCCAGCTCGGATTTTCCTTAGCAAACTGCAAAACCAAATCGACGATGACCTGACGGATGCGTGGCCGTCCCTGTCGTTTATCCTTTCGATCAGAGTAGTCCCACTTGGCGGCGATTAATGAAGAATTGTATCAGGCGTAAACAGGGTGCCTACTTTATACAGTACTTTTCTGCCAAGGATTTTTCCTTTGACTGCCAAACGTCTGCGCTGATCATTGTTAAGCAGGATTCGTTTCGTGCCAAACTTTGCTTTCAGAACAGCATTCTCGGTACGCAGGTATTCGATCACTTCCTGCTGCTGGCGGTTAAACCAACTGGCAAGGAACATCAACATCAATTGCCACGGGTGCAAAACAAGGTTTATCGGCGTATCGGTGACAGGGTAAAAACCTAACGATCATCGAGATGATTCGGGAATGAAACCTAGTGGGCAAACTCGCTGGTAAACTGGCTTGGCCGAAGTTCCGATTCGAACGATCGGGCGGATTGTGACGGCGATAATTGGCCGGCGATCTCTGCTGAACTGTTGACCAACTGTGCGATCAAAATACCGTTTTTCGCCTGGTCTGAGTGTCGGCTGACTTTTTTGGCCCCTCGCGTTTATTAGTTCCATACATTTCCGACAGTGGTTCATGCTGTTTTGGGTATGAGTGAAATTTAAGTCAACAGATGGTTGCGGTTGAAAAGCAGATGCTTCACGTCTTTCAGCGTCATATAATTCTAAAAAGTCCAATGTGCCCCATCGGATTCTACGGTTGTTCTGGCGGAAGTTTGGCGTGACCGTCAAGAGTGCTGGGTGGTTTCGGAATCGGTACGCCCGAACCCAACTGATCAGGATCTTCATCGTCGTAGCGAAAGACGCTATTGAGTCGAGTAATCTTTAAAAGTTCGAGTATCTCTTCTCGAACGTTGGCAAAGCGGAGGTCGACCGACTGTTGGCTCGCCATTTTGTTTAGAAAAACCAGCTTGCCAATCATGGTCGACGATATGAATTGGACGCCACGAAAATCCACTATCACGCGTTTAGCATTGTCTGCAGCTTGCACGCAGAAATCTAAAAGCGAAGTGGTAATCTCCTGAGTTCGAGTGTCGTCTACGAACAACGCGTCTTTGCCGGAAACGATTATCTTGTCAGGGGTTTCACGGAAATGAAATGTCATGGAATGTTAATCGCGACTACCAGTGTCTCAAGAGCGGCGAACCGATTTTGCAAATCCATTGGGACGTCGGTTCAGAAAAATTAAAAGGGACCTGACACGAATGGCACCAGTTGCATGTGACTTGACACCGAGAAGACAAACCGTGACCAGACCACTTATAATCTTAACTTCCGCGTAGGTAAAGTCGATCGCCGCCATCACGTCCCAGTGCGATTTCAGTAACGTCACCCGCCACGCTGCAGGTTTGGCCCGTTCGACTTCTTTACATTTGGAATTGTGGAGATCCGATCTCGCCATGAGAAACGGGAACATTGAAAACGATTTCACGTATGAATAAACTGAAGAACCGGCATCTTCAAACGATCAATTGCTTGCGGGCGATGACCACGTTCGAAAAGCATATCTTGATAGAAGCTCATGAACTGAAATCCATCTGAAAGAAGAGGTAAATATGAAGCGAAACAGCGTCGCCTCAAATCAATGTTTTTTTAGGAAGGATACTGACAATGGTTCGATCAACGTTGCTGAAATATAATGCCGTGGTAGTGGCATGTTGCTTGTTGTTTTTTGTTTGCGACAAACCAACTTTTTCGCAAGAAGAGGTCACGTTTGTTTCGGCAGGAGTCGCGAAAGCCATCCAATTTCTGGGCCCCGAATGGAAGACTGAAGACGGGACGTTAGTCGGAAGCGGGAAAGGCAGCTTGTTAGTCGGCGACCGAGCGATTTCAGCCGGTGATTTTCAGCTTCGTGCTCGACTGCAGATCGATGAACTTGGTAAAAGTGCGGCATCTTTCATGCTCAACGGGGATCATTTTGGGTTCGAAGGCCAATTAGGAGAAATGTTCACTGAGGGCCGATTGTTGGGAACTCGCAATCTCGGCCCTTCGAAAGTCAAAGAAGGAATTC
This sequence comes from uncultured Pirellulaceae bacterium, assembly GCA_905480545.1. Taxonomy (GTDB): domain Bacteria; phylum Planctomycetota; class Planctomycetia; order Pirellulales; family Pirellulaceae; genus JABAAE01. The sequence goes on along the minus strand of CAJQQR010000247.1, from coordinate 35,415 downwards.
CGTTTCTGTTTGAGATCTCGCGTGCGGGAAATCGTTTGCAGATTGCGATCGACGGAGAAGTCATGTTCAAGACGGATGTCAAAGTCGACAAGTTGACGTTCAGCTTTCGGCCACACCGTAGCAAGATGCGAATTTTTGACCTGACGGCTACCGCCCAATTTGCTCCACTGCCGAGGCCGATCCCTCACACGCGTCTATTCGTTAATGGCCAAGGTAAATACCCACGGTATAGAATTCCGGCGATTGTTCGCAGCAACAAGGGGACGCTATTGGCGTTTTGTGAAGGACGGACTGGGGGCGATAGCGGACCGATTGATTTGATATTGAAGCGTTCGACCGACGACGGCAAGACATGGAAACCGTTGCAAGTCGTATGGGATGATGGCGATAACACTTGTGGCAACCCTTGCCCTGTGGTCGATCGTCAAACCGGAACCATCTGGTTATTGATGACCTGGAATCTCGGAACGGATCATGAAAGAGAAATTCTTTCTGGGAAAAGCAAGGATGTGAGGCATGTGTACGTCACGCACTCCGTGGACGACGGGAACTCCTGGTCGACGCCAAAGAAAATCAGCGAAACGACGCGAAAGGAGCATTGGCGTTGGTACGCTACCGGTCCCGGAAATGGAATACAGTTGAAGCGTGGAAAACACAAAGGGCGATTGCTGATACCATGTAATCATTCAGATCACAGCGTAGGCGGACATCCCTACCGAAGTCACGTGATTTACTCCGATGACCATGGCAAGAGTTGGCATTTGGGTGGCGTACACCAGGATCGCACGAACGAATCAGCCGTCGTGGAACGGAGTGACGGCGCAATTCTTCAGGCGATGCGTTCCTATCACGGAAAGAACCGCAGGGCGATGGCGATCAGTCATGACGGTGGAGAATCGTGGGGCGATGTTCATCTGGAAGATGCGCTCGATACACCTGTTTGTCAGGCAAATATCCTGCGTTGGGATTGGCCGGAGGAAGAAGGGAAAGGACGAATTCTTTTCTCCAGCCCTCAAGGTGCCGCCCGATCGAGGATGACGATATGGATGAGCGAGGATGACGGGAAAACTTGGCCCGTTCAAAAACTGGTAAATCCGGGAGCATCGGCCTATTCAAATCTGATTGTCCTCGGCTCCGGAAAAATAGGACTGCTATATGAAACCGGCGGAAACGCAATCTCTTTTGCAATCGTCGACCTCGACTGATTCAATGGATTGCCCCGTCGCGAGTCAGAAACCCGTCGCGAGTCAGAAACCCGTGGGGTCAAAAAACTCAAAAACTGCCAAAAAGAAGTCGGCATAAACTAAAACCAATAACGCTCAATACCCTCATGTTTTTTTACACCTAGCGCCGCACTATTCAGCCGCCATTAACACCAGTATGCCCGATCGGTGCTCCGCGTTTACTTGTAGCCTTCTTTTGAGGATTTTCATCGCATTGGCTGCCGTCCGGCTCGGATTTCTGCTTACCGGTCGCAAACTTGTTCTGCCGTTCGAGGCGAAGTTGTTTGTCTTGCTTGCTCAAGCGCTTTCTCAAGACGCAGAACTTCCGCCACTAATTCAGAGTTGCGTTCTCGTTCGGCGTTGAGTCGGCGCTGAAAGTGGAGTCTGTTTTCTTCGCTGGTGTTGACGATGTGCACCAGCATCCCAGCCGATGCCCCGCCAAGATGCGGGCAAGATTTCGGATGACCGCAGCCGCTTTCATGATCTGGATAGAAACCGAATTGCATTGTCATCCACCAAAAAAAGAATGACAACTAACTGCAAAAAACTGACCCTGAACCGAAACACCAATTTGTCCAAAAACTCGGTCAGGCAACTAAACTCTTATAATTTAGTTTTCGCTTTACGATTTCGCGCAAGCGTTGAGGCAATGAAGTTCTATTTGGGCGATAAGTGTTCCCAGCAAAAAACTTGACTGGGTCGACACGATTGGCTAGAAACCATTTACCAAGCTGTGAGTTGATTAGTTGGCAGGTCGTTCGGTGAAGGAGTGTTTCGATGTCGTTTTGGGCAAAGAGGGTTGCGATAAAAAAACGATCGGGGCGGCGTCCTCCAAAAGCGATCGGTATTAACGAAACCCACACCACAAAAAACGTGGATAGCGAATCACCTCAATTTCCGAGAGGAGAAATGTGGTTGGCTTGGATTCAGTCGATCCATCATTGGTTTCAGGCGATCCATCATTGGTCTCATCGTCTACGTCGCAGATTACAACTTCCCAGCGGCCTCTTGAAGGTCCATCACCATCAGGCAGCTAAGCGGACGCTTCAGCTGGAAGTTTGCGAAGCTCGTTGTCTACTTTCGGGAACTCCGTTTGCGCTCTCTGAAGATCTTCCAGTTGAAGATCGATCAGATTCCTGGGAGTTTGCGGCAATTCCAGCTTACACCAATGGAAAATTGCGTTACGCCGACCAAGGCTCAGAGTTTCCTTACGGCAAGCAAAGCACTTTTTTACTGGAGAGTAACCCCAACGCAAGCAAAACGATTTATCTCGATTTTAACGGACACCATAGCGTCAATAATGGATGGGAACACGATATCGTATTTCCGGCGTTTGATCGCGATGATAACCCGAATAGTTTCTCAGATTCGGAGTTGAGCGAAATTCAGAAGCAATTCCTGCATGTCGCTGAAGACTTCTTGCCTTTCGATATAAACGTGACTACCAAGGATCCTGGTGTTGATGACCTCCGGAAATCGGGGCCAGCGGACGACAGGTGGGGAATTCGGGCGGTCAATACCCAGGCGACCGATGGATTTGGTGATGGAATCGGTGGTTGGGCAAGTCCAAATTCCTTTTCATTTAGTTTGGACGCTCCAGCATTTGTTTTTAACAAAGGAATCATGAGTGGAGGAATGACCAATTCCCATGAGATTGGGCACACGCTTGGTCTTGATCATGATGGTCTGAATGGCTCGGATTACCATCCGGGTATCGGAAATGGCGAGACTGCCTGGGGGCCGATCATGGGAGCGGCTTACGGCAAAAATCTGGTTCAATGGAGTAATGGCGATTATTCCGGATCGACGACGAAGGAAGACGATCTGGCGTTGATTACCCAATCCGCTAACGGCTTTGGCTACCGGAATGACGATCATGGAAACAACCGGGGAGCAGCGACGGAAATGACGCTGGACTCAGAGTTTCACATTCAATCCTGGGGTATCATCGAGAGGCGAAGTGACCTGGATTATTTTTCGTTCGATACGGGACCAGGCGCAATTTCTATTTCAATAAATCCGCCAATTGCCAATCCGAGTCTTGACGTACAAGCTCGTCTGCTGGATTCGTCGGGTAAGGAAGTTGCCAAAAGCAATCCCGTTGATCTGGTTAGCGCCTCGTTCGATTTATCGCTGCCCGAGGGAACGTATTTTTTGGAAATTGATGGAGTTGGAAAACCGGGTGTTTATTCGGATTACGGCAGCTTGGGATTTTATGAGATCGAAGGTGTCGTTACCGATCCAATCAATGACCTCCCTACTATCAACTCAATTTCCTCGCAGTTCCTGACCGAGGACGATGGTGGGAAAACAGTACGACTTGCCGGGATTACGGCCGGTGGCAACGAGTCCCAGCCATTGAGAGTAACAGCGACGTCCAGCCAAACGGGTCTGCTTCCGCATCCAACGGTTAGTTATTCCACTCCTGACCGAGAGGGGACCTTATTCCTACAGTCGGTTAATGGGCAGAGCGGTTCTGCAATTGTGACAGTCAAACTGGAGGATGGTGGTCCAGATCATAACTTGGAAACTTCCGCAGACAATGCTTTCGTGATCAAGACTTTTTCGGTTGTCGTCGAGGCCGAAAACGATCCCCCGACACTAAACGAAATCTCCAATATCGTGCTTGAGGAAGATGCCCCTCAACAATCGATTTTGTTGGTTGGCATCAGCGATGGTGATCAAGGGGACCAGCCTTTGCGGGTCACCGCCAGCAGCTCGTTGGTGGGCTTGATTTCTTCTGACGGTCTGATCATAAAGCCAGGTAGTCCGACCGCAGAATTGAGGTTCCAGCCCGCACCCAACCAATACGGCGTCACGACGATTACCGTGCAGGTTGAGGATGGTGGATTAGATCAAAACCTAGCGACGCAATCCGACAATGCGGTTTTTTCTCGTAGTTTCCAGGTCTCTGTACTTCCTGTGAATGACCCACCCGGAATCATGCCCGTCGACAGTTTGACCATTTTTGACCAGGGACCCAAAACCGTCCTTTTGCGAGGAGTGCATGCCGGAGAAAACGAAATCCAGCCCCTGAAGGTAACCGCAATGAGCAATAATCCTGCGGTCATTTCCAGTGTCGATGTGGAGTTCAACCCGTCAGAAAATATCTCCAGACTGCACTTATTTTCAGTACCAGGCAGCTTTGGAATTGCTGATATTTCCGTTCGAGTGGAAGACGGCGGCCTGGATGGTATCCTCTCGACTGTAGGCGATAACAGTTTCAAAGTAATAACATTTAAAGTTTCAGTTGATCCAGAAAACGATACCCCTGATTTCGTTGTTCCGACCCAGTTAAGATTTGACCGGGCTCGTGTCGACAACAGGATTGAAATTAGTCAAGTGACGGCCGGTCTCGATGAATTTCAACCCCTACAGTTCAGTGTGGTCAATGCCGATTCAGATTTGTTTACGGGTGTAGAAGTGGTCTACAACAGTCCGGAAAACGTTGGCTACCTTGTTTTTACAACATTGGATGAGGCGTTAGGGCAGGGTCTGATTGAGCTGACGCTCGAAGACGGTGGGACAGACGGGGATCTTGCCACCTCAGAGGATAACCTCATACAGACGCGTACGATTGCCGTAATGATCACGGCCAACCGGGTGGTCTTCGCGGATGCTGAGGCGACGATCAACGGATTGGTGGAGGGCACGTATCGTGACACCTATTGGAAAAATCCAGTGAGCCAGGATATTTCTGAAACGGCATTTCGGCAAGGCTCAGCCAGCCGCTTGTTGCATCGCTGGCGTTTGAATGTCGCTGCAGCGGATCGTTATGTTAAGTTCTCCGTTTTCGCCAGTCATGATTCTGAAAACGAGCAGTTTCAATTTGAATATAAAGTGGCAGGAACCGGAACGTGGAAAGCATTGCTGACAACCACGCAAAACGCCGGAAAGCCATACAGCAGTGTTATCCGCGATCCTGAACTGATGGCGGGGGGATTTGTCTGGGTCCGTGTTCAGGACACCGACCGAGGTCTCGATTCACATCTTGCCACCATACAGATTGCGAAACTCCAATTCAGTTCCAATCTATTTTCTGAAATGCACCATGCGGTCAATGTTTTTGTTATCCAACCCAACGTGGCTGAGGGCAGCACACAAAAGGGTCAATTTCGTTTTCAATTGGCCGATCGATATCACTTGGAACAGGATCTGGAGGTGTTTTACAGAGTGGACGGATCCGCCGATGCCTCCGATTATCGCCAGATATTACGCGGAAAAACAACGATTAAGGCTGGGAATTTCATGAGCCGCCAATTGATATCGGCTTGGGATGACTCAGAATTTGAGGGAACCGAATCAATCACCCTTCAACTGATCCCTCGTTCGGAGTACCGGATTGTTGGTGATGCGACAGCGTCCTTGCAAATCAAGGATAACGACCGACCCACCTACGAGGCAATTGGCGAAGTTACGAATCTCGGCCGGCACTCCGGGGATTTGTCGGGGACGTTTTTCGAGGATTCCGAGAATGAACTATTGACCGAATCCGAGATTCGGGGGCAAAAGATGCTCGAACATCGTTGGAAGTTTGATCTATCGGGTAACCAACAGGTCACTTTTCGTGGGCGGTTCGATGTGATCACAGGGAGTGATCAGGACGATTTTCAATTGGTTTACTCGACTGACGAAGATTCCTGGGAATCCCTCGGTCGATTGACACCTGAAGCCGGCGGTGTTGAGATCGTAAAGCCGATTGCGTTGCCAGATGGAGTCGATGACGTCTGGGTTCGGATATTTGATCGATACCGAGAAAGTGATGATGAATTCCTCAGCGTGATCGCCGTCGATTTGGTCCGGTTTGAAAACTGAACAAAGCAGGTTTCGAAGGTGAATGTTTTTCGAACCCCGTAGGGCTTCGAATTCGGCTGCCTCGTTTTTAACCGTTCAGAATGTTCGTTCGACTTTTTTGACACCATGGGGAAGACGTCGGCTGAGATTCATCCTCGGAACATTATGGCTGTTTACTAAGGGGCGTTGGTCATGCCGTTTAAGATTGACCGGACTCTTGCCGCGTTGGTCCCCTCCATTTTCAGAACGCGTATTTTTTTGGCCGGAGAAACTTTCGCTATCGAGTCGAGTCTTTCGACAAAAGTCTTGATTTCTCTTCCCAGTTCCATCGGGGCACGCATTACGATCGAATTGGTATTCTCATCCATTCCAAGTGTGAGAATTGGGCCCGTTGTGGCGGCATTGATCTGTTGTAGCATCGAAGCAACTGCCGTCGTGACTCCCTCTGGGATTTCGACTGTTCGACGTCCGCCACCGGAGGTCAATTGATTACTGTAAACCGATTCTAATATTTTTAGGATCCGGTCTGCAGACGAGTTTTCGATTTGAATCAATTCGGGTGAAGGTGTCGTTAACGAATCAGGGAGGTCCTCTGCATCAAGAACTTCTATAATCTCTTGAATGACGTCTCGTTCTTTTCGAGTTCCGTAAACGACCATTGCATTCAGCCGGTCCTCGGCGACAAAAACAGCATTCCCCACGCTTCCAAGCCGTTCTGATTCCGGAATGGCCTCAAACAGATCAGTCAACAGTTTCGCCGTATCCTTTGCACTTGAATTGCTCAACAAATAAACCGCGAAGTTTGAACTACCAAGTCCACCGCGGTTTCCACGTTGAATGGTTCGCAACAAATATTCCAACTGGTCCAATGCTTCCAGGTCTGACGATGCGATTGTAACTTCGTTGTCGCCCGCGATGACGATGATTTGTGCATCTTCTCCCTGTTTTTTCAGCGTTTCTTTTTCCTGCTTCGAGGCGTCGTTCCGTTTGACGGGTCTGAGGCCTTCAATTTGAATGATGGGCTTTTGGGGTTCCTGAACTTGTTTAGAGTCTGCAACATCGTCAACGCTTTTATTTTCATTTTCATTTTCGTTGAGTTGGCCACCACACCCACCGTGGACGGAATCCTCAGGAGCATTGCTGGGTTGGGAATCTAATGCCGTGGGAGGATTGTCTGAATCCGGTTTCTTTTCGGGCACCGTATCGTCGGATATTCGAGGCGAATAGTTTCTTTTGATTTTTGGTCCGCCTGAGCGAATGATTTCAATTTTGTTTTTGCGGATTCGAGGCCAGAATGCTTCGATTTCGCGAAGTGCATCCATCGCATTTCCTCGAAACGGAATTGTACGTACGCCCCCTTTTGCGGACGGTGATGTTTCGTCCTGAAATGATTCGCCCATCTTCTTTAGCATTTCGCGAATCAATTTGATCTGGGCTTCAGTTCCACGAACAAACAATTGTTGAGTACCCAGGTCGCTGGTCGCGGACGGGCGCATCGTTTCCTTAATCTCGGCGAACAATTGTTCGATTGCCAGTTCCACCGTATAGGGTTCCACGTTGACAAGTTGAAAAACCTCGAGTTGTCTGAGGTCACCATCAACTTCTTTGATTGATTTTCCAAGATCCTGATGCTGCTGATCAGTCGCAACGACTATCAACGCATTGGTTCCTTGTTCTCTGCGGACTTCGATGCGTGGTGCCCACCACCCGTACAGATTTCTGATAATGCCTTCCGCCGCTCCACTATCGATATTCTCCAGATGGTAGACTTTGGCGAAACGATTTTCATATTTGGGTTTGGCCTGATCCACTTGTTCAATCAATGACTTGATCAGTTGATGTTTGACCTCTGTGGTGACGATCAAGATCCGCTGATTTTCCCATTCAAAGTTGATACGAACTTCGGGATCGTCCCGAAACAAATTTGCGATAACCTGATTCAACGGATCGGCGTTTTCAAACTTGCTTCGGTAAATTATCAATTGCAATTCATCGCCGGTCGCTTTATCCAGTTTTTCGATCACGCTCGCCACTTTGGCTTGATCCTCTGCGGATGCCGAAACGACAACCGTGTTGGATATCTTGTCCGCTGTGACATTTCCGTCGGGAATCAAAGCCGACAGGGCGGGCTCGATAATTACCGAACTCGCTTTTGCAAGTTTGTACACTTCAGTCGTCTGACCGGTACCGCGTCCGTTTAGTTTTTCGATCAATACGGCGACTTGTTTATGGTCTTCGTCGGTTCCGGTTACAAATACCGTTTTGCTATAACGATCACCGGACACGGTCGCGTTGGGTAGCAACGCCTGAATTGCAGGGGTGAGATATCGCGGGTCTGCTTCAATCAGTTTGTAGACTTCGGATCGCTGACCACTCTTGGGCGCATTCATTTTTTCAACGAGTTTTTCCACCTGTGCATGGTCGTCATCGGTTCCCGTCACAAAAAGAAGTTTGCTGATGCGATCGCCGGTAACGGTTGCATTGGGGAGCAGCGACTGAACCGCGGGCATTACATATCGGGCGTCAGCGTTGTTGAGCTTGTAGACTTCGGATCGCTGGCCTTTTTTCGTATTCAATTCATCGACCATTTTGGCGACTTGTTGATGCTCTTCCTCTGTGGCGGTAACAAATAATGCTTTGCTATAACGGTCTGCTGAAATTTTGGCGTCCGGCAATAATTGTTCGATTGCCGGGCTGACGAATCGCGGATCGGCTTCAACCAGTTTGTACACCTGCGTCGTTTTGCCGAGGTCTGAACCGTCGACCTGTAACACTAGATCTCCCGCAGATTTCAGTTCCTCTTCTGTTCCAGTGACGATGACTGTCTTGGAAGCGATATCAAAATCGACAATCGCATTGGGGAGCAATGACTCAATAGCAGATCCTACGATTCGCGGAGTGGCGACTTTCAACTTAAATGCTTTGGAAGCCGCAATTCGATCCCCCACAGATGAATCCATTTGATCCAAAATCGTCTTAAGTTGGACATGTTCGGCGACGGAAATTGTTGCCACGACAGTTCGTGTATTGGCGTCCACGGCGAAATCAGACTGAGCAAATTTGGCACTGAGAACGTTCTCAATCGTGTTGGGGTCGGCTTTACTCAAGGGATAGACGCGGGTTTCGATTTTTTGACTCGCGGGGATTTGGGCGATAACTTGTTCGAAAATCAGGGCGAGCTGTTGGTGTTTCTCGGGCGTTGTACGTATGATCAATCCGTTGCCGATTTCGTTGACCCGAACGCTCATTCCCTCTCGTAAATCTTCGTCGATGACTGCCTGCATATCGACAGCATCCACTAGTTTTTGATCAAAGGGGTAAACTTTGGCGACGACATTTCCGATCCGATCGCCGGCCACCATATCGAGCTTATCCACAATCGATTGAATTTGAGGAAAGTCTGTTGCCAGTGCTGTGACAACCACCGAATTCGTCGGAACGTCCGCCGTAACCGATGAATTGGAAACCAATGCCGAAATGGCGCTGACAAGCGACGCAGGACTGGCTGTTTTCAACACAAAGACTTCGGTTTTTTTCCCCAGAGAGGAATCGTTGATTTGTTTCAGGATGTTGGCGATTACTGCGTGCTCAACTTTTGAAGTCGTCACAATCAGTGACATGGAACTATCGTCCGCCGTGATACGTGCTTTGGGCGACATCGCTGCGATCGCATTGTTGATAACAGAAGGCGTTGCCGCATTCATTTTGTAAACAATGGTCTCGGTATCCTTCGATTGGGGTTCGTCTTTCAGTTGATCCAAAACCGATGCAATCAAATTGTGGCCTTCCATATTCGAGGTAGCAATCAATTTTTTTCCATCTGCGGCGACAGAAATCGTTGTATTGCTAAGCAGCGGCGAAACCAACTGGCTGACGGCTAATGCATTTCCTAGCGGAAATTCGTAAACTAGGGACGTGGGCTTTGGGAGCGGTTTGATTTGCATGACGACCGCATCAACGGCCGATTTCAGCTTTGCATGTTGAGCTGCTGAGGCGCGAACCACGAGGCTATTAGTTGCCGTTGCAACTTGGATGGTTAGGTTCTCTTTCAGCTTCGAATCGATCAAATCCAATACATCCGCCGCTATCATTTTTTCCGCGTCTATATTGTAGACTTCGACTTTCTTTTCGTTCTCGACGGCGACGGCAGCCTCCAATCCTTTGAGAATCAGAGGGATTTGATTGTGCTCGCCAGGGTTGGCCCACGTTAGGAGCCTCGAGGTGTTGTCTTCGGTAACGAATGTGATTTCGGGAAACCGATTGGAAAGGATTTGAATAGCCAGCATTTTTTCCAGGTTGGTCAGTTCGTACGAGGCGATCGTGCGAGGTGTTTTCCGGGCAATTTCGGTATCCAGCGTTTTAATTAATTCGTCGACTGATTCATGATCGTTTGCAGTGGCTTTGACAAGGATCAATGTGTCATCGCCATTGGTGATAAATTCCACAGCAGGAAGCAGGGATGCGATCGTCGTTGTTGCTTGGGCCTTGATATCATTTCTGACGGCATGAGATTTGATAGTCTTTTCACCAACGATATCGAACGTTTTTTTCAAGTCGGAAACGATTTGTTCAACGGCGAGGTGTGTTTCAGAGTTCGCTCGAACGATGATACGATCCGTCTGGCTATCGGAAAGAATGATTGCGTCTTCTACGTCAGAATTGATCATATCGATGACTGAAAGCTTGGTGGCTTTTCCCAGCGGATAGATGACGGTTGTTTTGGGCGTTTTTGGTTTTGAAAGTTGCGATTTCAAATCATCAATTGCCTTTTGGATTTTGGCGTGATCTTCATTACTCGCCCAGATAACCAGTTTTCCAGCATCTGGTTGTACTACCAGTTTTGCATTTGGAAATGAGTCAACCACGACAGCACTGGTGGAGGAGATGACATCGTCACTTGCGACGTACGCTTTCAGGCTGAGAGCAGATGTATCGGATTTGATGAGTTCATCGACGACCCCCGCAAACAGTTTTTGATCGCTTTCGGTCGCGTAGATAACCAGTTGTTTTCCATCGGTCGAAAGGGCTAGCCGAGCCGTTTTTGAAAGACCCTGGAGCAAAGTCAGGATATCGCCCGTAACTTGCTTGTTCAGATCATAATTTTTGAGCGACATATCGCCGCCCACGTTGTTCAATTGATTGATTGCCGACTCAATCAACTTCTGTTCCTCTGCGGTGGCCCAAACCACCATTTTTCCTTCTCCACCGTTGACGGCGATGATGGCCGACGGAACGACTTGGAGCAGGACGTTTTGAACTTCCTCAATGGGCGCCGAACCGGTCGAGTAGTTTTTAAGGATTTTGTTTTCGGACTTGCCGTCTTTGATTTGACCCAGAAGTTTAGCAAGCTTTTGTTGTTCGAACGGCGTCCCTACCGCAACAAGATTTTGCGACGTTTCGTCCACTGAAAATTTCATGTCCGGCAACAACGGTTGAATGAGATCGGTGACGACGGTGGTCTTGGTTGAATCAATGGGGTACGTTTCGAGAACTTTCTCGTCGCGATCTGAAGCTTTGGCATCGAGTTGCCCGATGATGGCCTTGAATCTGGGTTGCTCTCCCAGTTCTGCAGTGACGAGTACCCGGTTAGCACGTTCATCGGCGGCAAAACGAATTTCAGGATGCAAATCAGACAGCATTCCGACGACCAAAGCGGCATCCGAGTGCTTTAACTCATAGGACATCAGGACTTTGGGAGTCGATGGTTTGGCAGGTTGAAGCTTTTCAACCAGTGACTTGATTTGAACTTGGAGCTCTTCGTCGGCAATGCAAATGATTTTTTCTGAAGATGCATCCAGCGAGAGGTTTGCATCTGGGAAAACGGCTTGGACGGCGGACAATGTTGTTTCGGCTGCTGCACGGTCAACCGAATACAGTGCGACTTGGGACTGCTGCGTCGTTTTCAAAACTGATAGACGATCAACCATCGATTTGATTCTGACATGGTCCTCAGGCGCCGCCCAAACCAGAATCGATTTGGAGTCTTCGCTGGTGGTGACAGTCGCGTCCACGTCAAGGTTGGAGATCATGGTTTGGGCAACAGAGGCCGCAGCATTTTTAAGCTCATAAATCTCTAGCGATTTTTGTTTTTTGGAAAGTACGTCGACTTTGTCGATCGTTGCCTTAATTTTTGCGTGATCCAAGGAGTTGGCCCAAACCACAATTCGTTGATTGGCTGCATCTGAAGTCACCTTGGCACTGGAGGCGATAGGAGAAATAAAACTGACTATTTCATCGACTGAACCAGTAACCTCATAGACTTCGAGTGTTGAGGTCAATTTTTTGGGTAACAATGCTTCAACAGTTTTGACCGTCTTTTTGACCGACTCAATTTCCGGTTTGGAAATCCAAGCGAATAGAGTGGTCTTTTCGGGATTCACGAGAAACTCGATCCCTTTCAATTTCTCGTTCAACAACGTAACGAGTTGGGCAGAGTCATCGACGGAAATCTCGATGGCGGTTAGTTCTTTTTCTGAGAATGATTTCAAGTTAGCGAGCGAATTGATGACCGACTCAACGGCTGCTTGTTGTTCTGTGTCCGCCAGAATTGCGATTTCGTTGGGGGCAGCACCTGTGATCAATGACGCGTCACCGAATTCTCCAACAAGTTCGGCGAATACTTGCGAGAATTTTTCTTTTTGGGCAGGGCTAACGTTAAAAATTTTAAGTGACTTTGGTTTTGGTTTGGGCAAGTCCAAGTTGACCTGTTCAATTGTCTTCTTGACGAGTTCATGCGTTTTTGCATCAGCAATAACCGAGAGCTTTTTTCGAGATTCAAGCCAAGTCACGGTTCCCTCTTTGGCCATGGCCTGAATCGTCGTGGTTATGTCTGAAAGATTTTCATTAAGGTCATAGAATCGCAAAAGCATCGCCGTTTTTGGGTTGGCAGTGCTCGATATTTGGTCGACTAGTGATTTGGCAATCAGATGATCGGATGGGTTGGCTCGGACGGCGATTCGGTTGCCTTGTACGATAACTTGGGCTCGTGGCAGCATTTCACTTAAGACCGTCGCCAGATTTTCCGCTTCTTCTTTAGCCACTGAATATACGAAAACGGTTTTATCCGATGTTGCCTGGCTGGATGCGCCTAATTTCGTCAGGGTTTCTTTGACACCACCATGGGTTTTGGTATTCGCAGAAACCACGAGTCGAGAATTTTCCGTATCGATCGTGAATTTGGTTTCTGGAAAGAGAGTGGAAAGTTGTTCCTGTACGTTAGCAATTGACAATCGGTCAATCGGATAGACATCCGTAAAGACCCGCAGCTCGTTCGAAGCATTGGAGATCATTTTGTCGAGTGAAGATTTGATCAGATCTTGTTGAGCCTGCGGAGCGTAAACCTGAATTTCTTCCGCCTTGGCATCTCCGGCAACCGACGTGGTCGCAAAGAATTTTTGGATGGTCTCGACCGTTCCGTCAATGTCCAGACCTTTCGCGGAATGGACAACAAAAATGTTGGGAGGTGGGTCGGGTGCTTTGGGTGGTTTTGGCGGAGGGGTCGGAATGGGTACCGCCGAAACCAAAACTCCAATGGCTTCCATTTTGCCGGCCGTCTCAGTCACCATGAGTTGGCCAGAGGCAGTCAGGGCAGTAGCCATTCCGTTGTTACTGATCATCGGTTTGACTTCGTCAAGGACGGCAGCGATGGGACGTCCCTGCAATGGGAATTTGATTCGTACCCATTCAAATTTACCTCGAAGGGCGAGGCCTTCGAGCGTCTCTGTCGGAACCAGTTCGTACGGAATCCCGGTGGTCAGGTTGGCGACGATGAGCATCTTCTCCCGACGAATCAGGGTGTAGCCTTTGCTGAGAAGGATACTGTTTAGCAAGTCAATTGCCTGAGGTGATGAATACTCTTTTTGATCAGAATAAGTAAAATCGCCTGGCGGAGTTTCGTTCATGACAAGCGACAACTCCGATTCACTAGCAAACCAATTCAAAACGTCCGCCCAGTTTTCACCACGGAAGTTGAATCGGAGCTTTCCTCCTTTGAGCAGCACCTGGTATTTTGCTAGCTGGGTCGGGGACAGCAGTGCCTTTAGGGCGTCGTTGTTCGCGGATCTGATCGCGGCCCGATCCGCTGGCTTTGCGGCGGCAAGTTTGTTGATACGCTCGGTGAGCAAATCGGCTACTTTGGAGCGTTGTTCGTCACTCAGTTCGAGTTGGCTGGCAACGACCGGTTGGGAAATTCGAGTGAAATCAAGTTCCACCCGTTGGTCTTGCGTAGGTAGAATTGTAGCGCAAAATACGCAAAGCACGTAATACATGATGAGCGGGTGGTCGAGACAGAATTGAGGTGGGGCTAAGCGAACGAACAGCACAAAAGCATGTTTTTTTCGTTTGCAAAAAGTCGGCAATAAAAAGGATGGCTGCCGAAAACAAATGGGTATGTTACCAGTCTGATTGGGATAAATAGGAGTGTCAACATTTACCTATACCGGAGATTTGATTCGGATGCAGCAAGCGTCGTTTGGAGGGAAATAACCATAAAGTTGGCCGAAAAACGATGTTTTCACGTTCCCCTGAAATTGAAAACTCGATTCATGCCAAATTAGCGATAGCTTTTAACCTAGCGAACCGAAACCCAAACTGGCTTGACGAGTTTTCGTTTTCCTCCTAACCTCTCGACCTCAAAGAAATTGAGGGGGAAGTTTAGAGTCTGTTGGGTCGCGATTTAGTGATGAGATTTGCATTATTGCTATCATTTTTCCTCGTATGGGCAAGCATCGGTCTTGATCTGTACGCGCTTCAGTCAGAGGTGCCCAAGAAAGCGATTTCTCAAAAAGTCGAATCTGTTGTTTATGAACTAGCGCACAAGCCAGTTGCTGCCGTTGAAAAACTCCTTGCACCTTTGCTGGACAAGCACGAAAATTACGAACTACTTTCCGATCCGGTCAAAAACAAACTCTACCTTCGCGCCTCATCGGCTTCCCAAAAGATCGCCTCGCAGTTGATCAGCAATGTGGATCGACCCTCTGTTGTTTCCAATGCCGCCGAACGCCCGCAAGGCGATTTCAGCCCAGCCAAGCCCAGTCAATTCAAGCCAAACCCAGCCCGGCAACGATTGAATTTGCTTGAACCCAATTCGACTTTGCAAAACCAACCCGCTAACAAAAACCCTGCGGAAATTGTGAATCGGTTTGTCTTGGTCGATGCCCAAGAAATCGATGTGCTAGAGAAACAAATCGCAGGAGTCTTCGCCAGAAATATCAATATTATTCGAGAAGACGGACGAGAGATCTATGTCATTTCTCTGGTGAAGTCCGGGCAAAAAATAGAAGTTGAATTCGATCAAAGGCGAACCGGTGTGTTGATCGGTGGACCCGAAAATATCGTTGGGCAAATGGTCACCTTGTGTGATGCGTTGTCCCGACACAAAAATCCAAATGGGCACAAAGCAAAGATTTTTCGAGTTCAAAAAAAGAATCAATCGCAACTTCGCAAGTTGATCACCCCACCTGCAGATCCAAGAAAACAGGGAAGTCAGATCAAACCGGCGTTTCAAATTCTTCCGGTGGAATACATTTTTCAAGATGAGCCGCCCGTTAGTCAGCCTCAAGCCAACGATCGCCCTGCAATTCAAAACAATGGGGCCGTTCCTATTCGTCAATTTGAAGGCGTTGAAATAGAAACGATGCCCGATCTGGATGTGATCATTCTTCGAGGTCGAGACCAGGACCTGGATCAACTGGAAGAAATCATCCAACAAATCGAAAAGATTAGCCGGGAAACACAGCCTAACGTACAAGTATATGTTCTTCGAAACACGGGCTCGCAGGCGCTTTCCGAAATTATTGCTCAAACTCGAGATGACCTCGTCGGAGGTCGACAAGGCAGGATTTCAATCACGCCGTTAGTCAAGCCCAATGCATTGCTATTAATTGGTTGGGGTGATGCGGTCACTGCAGTTTTGGAACTGATTCGTCAATTGGATGTGCCCATCGACGCCAAGACTCAGTTTCAGGTTTTCAAAATTAAGCACGCCAGTGCTGTCACGGTCAACACAAGTATTCAGTCTTTCTTCGGAAATCGTGGGGGACTTGCACCGTCCGTTACGGGTGCGGTCGATGAGCGGACCAATTCAATTATCGTTTATGCCTCACCCAGAGACATGCAGGAGGTTGCACGGTTGATCGGCGAGTTGGATGTCGAGGGCGGCATGGCAGTGAACCGAACTAAAATCATCAAAATCAAGAACTCGCTGGCCGCAGACGTAGCTCAAACTCTAGAAACCGCAATGACGTCTGCAACATCCAACACTCGTTCTGCGGTGATGGAACTGATGGCTTTCAACGAAAAAGGCCAAAAGATACTGCGAAGCGGCACGTTGAACGAAGTTCAGATTACACCCAACGTGCGTAATAATACGCTGATCGTTTCCAGTCCAAGGGAAAATCTTGATCTGATCGAAGAGCTGATCCGGCAGTTAGATACCCCGGCCTCAAAATCTCAGCTGAAGATTTTCAAGATTTACAATAGTGACGCCTCGAACATGGTTCAAACGTTGCGGTCGTTGATTCCAGGCTCGGTGGCAGCGTCCAGTAATCTAAAACTGCCCACGGCACCCGACGAGATTTCACTGACTCCATTACGATTTTCAATCGACGTTCGCAGTAACAGCATTTTGGCGACAGGATCCGAGGGAGATCTGCGGATCGCAGAGGCCTTGATTGTCAAACTCGACGAGTCAACTTCATCTCAGCGAACTACGGAAGTCTATCAACTTAAGAATTCGCCTTCGGTCGACGTCGCCAATGCGATCAACCAATTCTTGCAAAGTTCACGGCAAATCGACAATGCCGCTCCCGGTTCTCAAAACCCGTTTCAAGAATTGGAACGTGAGGTTGTCGTTGTTCCCGAACCGATCGCTAACAAACTATTGGTAAGTGCGACGTCTCGATATTTCAATGAGATTAAAAACCTGATTGAAAAGCTGGATGAACAGCCTCCACAAGTCATGATCCAAGTGTTGATTGCGGAAGTCATTCTTAACGATACCGATGAGTTTGGTATTGAAGTGGGTTTGCAGGATTCCGTTTTGTTTGACCGAAGTTTGCTAGGCGACTTGCTGACTACCAGCAACTCAACTTCGACTTCAACTGCAGCAGGAATCGTCACGACCACCAACGAAATCGTTCGGGCCGCTTCCAATATCCCGGGCTTCAACTTTAACTCGGCACAACCGCTGGGTAACAGCGGAAGTACTAAGTCACTTGGCAATGCTGGATCGGTCGGAAGTCAAGGCATTTCAAATTTTTCACTCGGGCGATCCAACGATCAACTTGGGTTTGGCGGATTGGTACTTTCGGCAAGCAGCCAAAACGTCAGCGTGCTACTTCGCGCACTTCAGGAGTCTCGAAGGGTAGATATTCTGAGTCGGCCTCAGGTTCGAACACTGGACAACCAACCAGCCTTTATTCAAGTTGGCCAAAGAGTTCCGAGAATCGTAGGATCGAATACAAATCAAAATGGACAATCGAATTCTGTGACCCTTGAAAACGTCGGCCTCATCTTAGCCGTCACGCCCAGGATCAGTCCCGATGGAACCGTCGTCATGGAAATCGACGCGGAAAAATCTAATCTGGGAGCAGAGCAAGATGGTATCCCTGTTGCCGTCTCGACCGACGGTACGATTATTCGTTCACCTCGCATTGATACAACGACCGCACAAGCAACGGTCAGTGCAGTGGACGGCGAAACCATTGTACTCGGCGGGCTCATCACCAAAAATACACAAACGGCCCACCGAAGCGTTCCCTATCTAAACCGAATCCCGCTGGTGAAGAACCTTTTCAAATACGACGGACTTCAAACTAGAAGAACCGAATTGATGATCATCCTCACACCAAGGGTTATTCGAAATGCAGAAGACAATGCTCATATCCGCCAGGTGGAGACGGCGCGGATGAATTGGTGTGCCGCCGATGTGTTTGATCTCCATGGTGAAATCGGAGCCGTCGAGAGCATCAGCACTGATCATCTCGACGCTGCTGAACCTCAAGTCATTTATCCCGTCGACAACCCCAGAGGCCAAGTCTTTAGTAACGGAAACCGTTTGGAAAAAATACGAGAGGAAGGATTTCTAGGCGGGCGGTTTCGCCAAACTAACGAGAGCTTTAATAAAGCAAATATCCAGAGCCTTCCTGAATCATTCAATCGCTAGGCGAAAGTCGTGAAATCCAAAATCCAGCAAAGCCGAATACCTGACGTGGGCTGTATGATGGCGACCATCGCGATCATGGTCACGGTTTCGGGGTGCGCCAAGTTTGCACCAGATTCGATGAACTGGTTTGCAGATACGGAAGCCACCGAATTCAAGATTCCTGACCGATTGGTATCGATTTGGGCGGATACCGTTCTTCATCAGCCCAATCAACGTGGGGTCCGCGGTTTTGGCGGGCGAGTGTACTTTTACAAGGATGGTAACGACCGACCGATTCCCGTCGATGGCAATGTTACCGTTTATGTGTTCGATGCAGACTATGATTCAGGCGAATCGGCCAACCCATTGAAAAAATATATTATTACCGCCGAACAGCTCAAACAGTTGACAAGTAAATCGACGTTGGGCTTGTCTTACAATCTCTGGGTTCCATGGGACGAGGTTGGAGGGAAAAGCAGAAAGCTTAATCTGATCACGCGATTTGATGGCACATCCGGCGGTACAGTCATCTCTAATTCATCGACCAAGCTATTGCCGGGAATCGACGCCACAGAAAACTCCTTCAAGGCGCAGACCACAACAAAACGTGAACCGAATCGACCTGAGGTTTCCCAAGCATCCTTTGTGGACTTTGAAGAAATTGATTCCAATAACATTCGAAAATCAGAGGAAAAGATTTTTTCTATTGACCTGCCAAGCAGCATGGAACAAAAAATAAATACTGATGCGGGCCCAGCACCTGCACGACCAAATAAACTGATTGGTATTGACGGGAATTTGACAAAATTCGATGGCATAGGAAGTTTCGGCAGGCAACGCATGCCAGAAAACGACGTCATTCGATTGCAGCAAAGCGTGTCGGATCATCGTACGTCCTACGTACCGGAATCAATGGATACAACCGTATCCAAAAACGATCCTAGGCTAAACGTCCATTCACCCGATGTGGTGCTCGGCAAAGTGGGGTCTCAGTCACGCGTTATTGGTTCGCGATTACAATCTCATTTTGGACCACGTCGATTCCAGGCTCAAAAAGAATCAACAACTTCGCAAGATTCTTATCTTTTACGGATGACACCTCACCCCGCAAAGTGGCAGAACGAGCTTCCACGGACACCTCGATCGAATCGTTGACTTTCCGCTTCAACTCTCTCGTTAAATTTTCGTTTAGCGTTTCCACCTGCAACTGAGTCCTTGGTTTGGCTCGCAGCGATTCGGGGAGGATCAAAACGGCAGGGTATGGGTCGGTCGAACGCAGATCAGCGACGGGACGGTTAATTTGATTTGACTTGTCTGCGAATTTTTTCATCCCTCCAGTGGGCGACGCGATTGTTCCTGACGTTCTTGCCTGTTCATTGCCCACGAACCCTATACCTTCGTTTTGGTCGGCTCCGACAAAACGCTGTCTTCGTTGCCCCCGAAGATACCGTTCGTTTCCTTGGATTTGCCCAACATTGGTGTTGCCCTGTCGCGAGATCGCCCGTCGCACCGACTGGGAACCGAAAAGCTGGGCTGTGGCAGCGTCTGAAAAAACGTGAGCGGAGGTTACGATGGTCATGACCATTAATAAGTTTTTCATGGGTCTCAATCCTGCTTAAATCATTATTCGTCGAAAACCGCAAACAGTTTGGAGTTCGACTCTCTTCGGACAATCGCCGTTCGTTTTCTGTCCTTAATCGACGTTCTTTACAGCCTTTGATACACCGGGCCTCAAAGCTTCCGATTTTTCCGGTTCTTTCTTTTCAAAGATGGCTTTTCCTATTGGGACTTTGGTTGGTTGTCCATCGACCAAAAGTAAAACAAGATTGGATTGAATGTCGAGTATCTCAATTTGATGTGATTTAATTTTGACAATGTCATCATTTAAAAAAACCATCGATGGCTTTGTCGGATCCGTTTTGATCCAGACCTGCGGTTTTCCTGATTTGCCAAATGTGATCCCCGTTACTTTGA
This sequence comes from uncultured Pirellulaceae bacterium, assembly GCA_905480545.1. Lineage (GTDB taxonomy): Bacteria > Planctomycetota > Planctomycetia > Pirellulales > Pirellulaceae > JABAAE01. Next base: position 15,282 of record CAJQQR010000247.1, on the reverse strand, counting down.
CGTGATTCAAAATCGAATTTCCTGTGCGGGAAAAAATGTTTCGCCGTGCGATGGAAACGTAATGCAACTCATCCTCTTTTTTCAAACGATTGACCTGGACGGTCGAAAGCTCGGTTTCACGTTCCGTTCTTACTAATGCAAGAGCTTCGATGACGAAGCTGGCATCAATCATCGTTCCGCCTCCAGAAGGGTTTAACGAAATCGATTTGATCTTGTGAAGTTGTCCGCTTCGGTAAAACCTGAAAAGGAATGTAACCAATTGCTGCAAGGATCCACGGCTGCGTAGAGAGTAGCCATACCGATAAATGACGACCTTGCGTTTTGATTGACTCTGTTTGGGTTTTTGTCGTTCAATAGAAACAGATGTCGGTTGGCTTGCGTCAACCGTGATTCCAGTCAGTCCGACCGATTTAACCAGCGACAGCAACCACCCTTGATACTGGGTGCGAGTCACTTCGGTATCAAATGGCAATGACATTTTTTCGTACGCATCCAATTGCTTCTGCACAAAAAGTTTTTGGGCAATCAGGTCGTTCGCTTTCTCAATACTGGAATTGATTTTTGCCAGTTGTTTTTCGCGTGATGCCGAGGGTTTTTCAACGTAGGTGCGGTAGGCTTGGTCACCAAAATATAAAAGCCCGACTATCCCGCTACCAATCAGCAGGTAAAGAGTTCTTGGATTCATTTGCCCGCCTCCTGTTTCGGTTCAACGTCTGGTTCTTTGCTGGCGGGAGTTTTTGGATTTTTATTGCTTGAAGTGGGTTGAGCTGAAACTGGGGTCAGGCTTTCTTTTTCTTTCTGATCGGGCGAATCAGTCTGGTTTTCCGTTTTGACAAAAGAAAGCTTGGGAGGCTTCGCGGTAAATTGAATGGATGTTTCAAAGTTCCATTTCGCGCCCGTTTTGTCAGAGGACTCGGAGACCCGTTTGCTTTTGACCTTGTTGTCATCCGTTCGAATGGCATTTTCCAGACCCGACACTAATTCGTTTTCTGCGACTTCAACAGACAGGTCAATGTTGGAGGATCCATCTGCGGCGGCCAACATGGAGATTCGCCGAATCAGACTCTTTTCTCGCGGCGGCAGCTGTTGAGAAAGTTGATCGATTTCGTCCAGCCAAATGACTTCGTTTTTTCGCCAGGCGCGAATCGTCGCTAATTCATCTTTCATTTCAATCACAGTGCGAGCATCACGGGCAAGCTCATCGAACTGTTTTCGTTTTTCTGCGACTTCCGCAATTTGCTGATTGGCATTGTCCCAAATGACGAAACCGCCCAGGCCCAAAAGAACGGAACCCGCAATGGAATACCAGGTGATTTTTCGCCAAGGTAAAGTTTTCCTGATGGCTCGTTTTGGAGAAACCAAGTCAATATCGAGCTTGTCAAAAAAGGCAGCTTTCGCCGACCCAATGAGATGGGCGTAGAGCTCACAGTCTTTGACGGGAAGTGGTTCACAACTGAACTCGACGTGGTCCAGCGGATTCAAAATCGAAACAGGAACTTTGAATTCTTCGGTCAGTGACTTAGCAATGGGCTTGCGCTGTTCTAAGTCACCAAACAAGTAAATTCGAGTGGAACCGTTTTCATCATTTCCTCCAACAATGGCCACGGTTCGCTGCAATTCGCTGATCAATCTTGGCGTGACCTTCTGCAGTTCGTCACTGGCGAATGGGATGGAACGCAAATGGGTAATTTCATGGTCATAGATAACGGAGAAATCAATTGACTTGTTTGCGATCGTCACCACCACCGCATGAGGAGATCTTGTTTTGACCAGGCTACGCCACAGGGAAATCGAACCCATCGTATGGCTTGTAATTGCCAGCAGCTTAAGCGAGTTGTTTTTCGTTTCGCTTTTAAGATTATCCAACGTTGAGTTGGGCAGAGTCCAGCTCAAAGCATTTCGAGATCCGTTTTCGTCCTTGGAGTTCAAGACATAATCGGTGGTTATTTCCACGGAATCATGGGATTCGGAAACAAGGTTTGAAATGAGTTGGGGGACATCCTCTTCATCGACTTCTGGAATTTGAAAGATATTGACCTCAAATTCAGATCGAGGCAAAAGGAAAACACAGGCAATGGCTTTTAGCTTTTTTTCGGCCAGTTTTTCGACAATTGCCGACAATGGACTCTCAGCGTCCACAGTCCCATAAGCAGCAATTCGGAACGCATTCTGTTTCGCACTGGCACAAAGATACCGACAGTGATCTTGTCCACGCTGAACAAACAACGTTAAACCGGATTGTCGTTTTGATTCCATCAGCTTGTTCGATCTATTCGTCTAAGTTGGACTTGTTAAAAAAATCGTTTATCTGCTTTGTCTCGACGATTCTTCGACAAAACAGTTGCTTGCTAGTTTTTCCAGTCGCATCCACCATTGCGTCATAAACCATGGGTGCATCGTTTGGGTGAGACCAACCGCCGAACATAAAGCTGGCGATCTCACCACGATTGGTGATGGACGGAATCAGGCTTTTCATCTGTTCCATATTAACTAAACGATTGGACAATAACCAAAAACAAGTTTTGGAGTTGTGTTTTTGCCCTTCTCGAACCGCCAAAATCTGATTGGCCAATTCTTCATCGATTCCCGGTACAGACAACAACACCTCCAACGGAGCCAGGTTGATGTTGACTCGGCCCTGAATGACGAGTTCACGAGACACCGTTGTTTCATCAAGAAACGTTTCTAGTCGTTGATCCAGATTGGTGGTTTGGCCAGAGTAGGGGCTGGCGACGACAATGCTATTTTCGGGGGCTTCTACGTCTTCGATTCTAATCGTAGCGCCGACGATTTCTAACAGGCTTTCAATTTCGTAAACCGGTGGAATCGTGAGATCGATGGGGTACCCGCTTGGGCTTTTGGCTGATGAGCTGCCGGTTCCATTGTCGCTTTTCGTTCGAGATTGAATTCCATACTGACGGGCCAGAATGACAAAATTTGCAGTTTCAACATCAATGAGTTCGACCAACGAAGTATGCAACTCAAATAAATCGGTTGAATTCAAATGCACTCTTTGTAAACCCTCGTACGTTTCGTTTCTTTCAGCGCTGCGGACCGTCAAAAAACGGCTCCAGGGAATGGAGGCGTCTTCACCGACTTGGCCGATTTGATTGTCGTTCGGATTCTGGGAGGAAGCGCCGAATATCATCTCTCGAGTTACATCGGGTATATTTTCGAATTCACTTAGCGTCGGCGGTGTGGCGTTGCGGGGAAGGATCCCATTGTTGTCGCGGTAATATTCCGTTTCTGCGCCAAATTCCCGAGGCTCATCATCTTTGTCGATCCAGTCCAAAATATGGTCCGCTATCGATTCCGTCATCCGAGGCAAACGCATCAAACAGTCCCTACCGAATCCCGGTGAGTTCGCGTCGTGGCTCAAAAGTGTTTGAAGATTAATCTTGGCCGACTCGTTAATGATCCCCATTCGCCGATCGGTGAGGTTGGATAGTACGAATCCCCCTGACGAAAAATCCTCTCGATCTTCTCCAGCAAATAACAGACGAATTTCGCTGAAAAGCATTGGATTGTGCTCTAGACCGCCAACAGCAAATCGACTGGCGAGCGAATCTTCGAGAAGCGAGCAAACGATTTCCCGAGCCGAAAACGCGGCTTGCCTCGCCTGTAATTGATTACCTGCAGTCGCAGCAGCCAAGTTTTGCGTTCGCATCGAAATGAGAAAACCGTAAGTCAGCAAAGTCATCATCAGGATGATGGCGACCACCATAAACAGGACGACTCCGGATCGGTTCCGTATACTGAGTTGACGACGTTTTGTCATTCGGAACCCTCGAAATCTGACCCCATTCCAAGTGATGTAGTGTCATTACCGAAACGGAGATCGGGATCGTTCTCCCGGGTCCCAATTCGAATAAAAAACCGTTTGGATTCCGGGTCGAAATTTTCGATTAAGTCCAACCTTGGATCTTCGCCATCTAATGTGCTGGTTTCGAATTTTGAATCCCAATCATCACTGATTTCAATTTCTTCATCGAACTCGATTTCCTCTAGCTCGTCTTGTGATTCAAAATCATTGGAATCCGTTTCCATTTCCGCCGTGAAATTAACCTCGATCGCAAGCGGCACGACTGCGGCGGATGACGACCACGACGAGCTCCATGATTTTCCATCAAAGTAGCGAAAGCCGACCATTGTAATTTCCGGAATCTGATCAATTTGCTCTCGAATCGGCCCACGGGAATTGGCCCGGTCGTCATTCTTTGCGCCCACTTCAATTGTCTCAAAATCAGCCAAGGGTACTCCCGAATTTCGGTTTCTTAAAAGTGAGGAGTCCAATGAAATTCGTCGTTGAAAATCGCGGTAAGTTACTACCGAACGCACAAAATTCCGTGGTTGGGATTGTTTTACTTGTTCATTTTCAAAGCCTTCTGTTCCCAATTCAGCTGCCTTGTCCAATTCTGGTTCACTGGATTCGTACTGTTGATCCCGCCATTGATAAGTAACGACGAGAAATTCCTCATCGGGGCCAAAAAATCTCGAAGAACCATCGTTTTGAATCAACACGGAAAAGGACTCGCTACTTCCCTCAAACAAAAACGAATCAGGCAATCGATCGTTTGCAGGATCGGGTGACTCATCAACGCTGGCATTCATAATTGAATCGAGAAGACTGGGCGAGCGTTTCTGCGTCGAACTTTCGACCAGAAATCCATTCACTGCAGAGTTGTCGATGTTCTCGGGTTCCGCTGTTTGGGTTTCATTTGAAACAAAGAACAGTTGATCGAGATCGTTTTGTATTTGACGTCTCAGCGACCTGGTTATCTCGAGAGCCGCGACGGTCTTTCGAGATCGGTTTTCAAGACGTGCGAAAGTGAAAAAGAGTGACCAACAAAGCATCATCAGCGTCGTCACAAGTGTCAATGCGATCAACAATTCCAGTAGGGTGAATCCGGGTTTGGCTTTCCATCTGCTCACTAAAAACCTCCCGGACGAAATCTGTCAGATTTTTGTTCCGACGAGCTGGCTGTGCGAATCACCCGTCGCAACGCATAAATGGGCTGCTCGGCTTGGGAATCCAATTGATCGGAATTTCCAGTCCCTTCGTAGCTTTTACGAAAAAAGATACTCACTTCGACAAGGGAAAGACGATTGATGGTGGTGTCATTTTTTGAATTAAGGTCGTCGATGGAAACGGACCAATACCATTCGGGATAATACGGCGAGGCCGTTGGTTCTATGGATTCCAAGGGTTCAATGGACGCCACGATTTCATCCATCTTGTTCTGGCAAATCATTTGTGCGGTAATCCGCTGATCGGCTCGTTGGGCATTTCTGTCTCCCGCTCCAATCAGCCGAACCAGTAGTGTCGCGCTTACGGCCAAAATCACGGTGGCGATAATGACTTCAAGCAACGATAATCCTGCCCGGGAATTTTGCGGTTTTTGACTAGAGTGAAAAGGTATTCTGATTGGACGCGGCATGTTGACTAAACTCCCAATTCCAAATCAGGGTTTTCAAGGTCTGCCTCTTGATTCGCTGCGCTGGAATCTTCAGGAAATTCGAATTTGGCATGAACTTTGAATGTTTCTTCAATTTCAACTTGGCCGGTCAATCCTCTAATTTTGATCGAAATCCCTACGCTCGATTTATAGTCGAGAACAATGATTTCAGTTTCCAAGGCCCGACCCTGAGGATCGAGCCAAATCGACTTTTCGTAATCGCCATCGAGTTGGTCACTGTTTGACTTTCCGATTCGAATCGTCTCGAACTCGACATCATTCTGGTCGTTGTCGGCAAAGGAAAATTTGTTTCTGGGTTGAGTGGTAATCAAAAGAGAGGTGTCGAGTTCGGAGTGGATCGGGTACCCGTTTTCTGCCGATTGAAAGCTGGTTGGTTTGGTCTCGTTTAACTCTCGTGCACCAAAAGAAGAGGCTGGTCCGATTTGGTAACTTCCAGATAGGTCACTGAATCGAAGTTCCCAACATTCACCCGACTGCATCGCGGACAATCTCGCGTCCGCGATGAGTTCTTTGAGTGTGATGGCTACCTGTTTCAGATCGGATCGTCGAATCCTGCGATTGATCTGAGGCCAGGCAATGGCCAAAATCACGACCATGATCACCAAGACGATTAACAGCTCCAAAATCGTAAAGGCAATTCTCGATTTTCCGATCTCCCATTTTTTTTCAGCCGATTCAACGTGCAGACGATCGAAAGATCTTGAAATTGCGCAGCGAGTCATTCGTCGAAAAATTCGAGTAAAAAGGCAGCGTTCCCGACTGCAGCGGCGTTGAGAAAAATCCGTTCTTCGTTTGGCTTCTGTGTCGAAGCTCATTGCTTTGATTTATTCAAAGTCGCCGCTGGAATTATCGGATCCAAGATCCAGCCCATCGTCTGAAGAGCCTGAGTCCTCTGAATCGCCTCCGTCGCCTTCACTGGGCTTGTAGTTGTAAATGTCGTCGTCGGTGTTTTCTTCCCCATCAGGGCCTTTGGAGACGATAACCGGGCGATCGATCCCGTCTTTGGACGATTCGTAGGTATAAATAAATCCGTTGTCCCATGGATCGGCTGGCAAATCGGATTCGTCAAGGTAAGGTCCTGCCCAACGTTTGGCTTTCTTTTCGTCTGACGGTTTGCGAACCAGTGCTTTGAGACCGTCTTCGGTTTTTGGGAATCCTTTCATGTCGGCAGCATACTCCTTCAAAGCCGATTCGAGGTTGCTGATTTGTGCTTGGGCTATTTTGATATCAGCTTTCTTTTGTGAGCCAAGTAATCTGGGCCCAACGATCGCTAGAATTCCAACAAGAATTACCAAGACGATAAGAAGTTCCAAAATGGTGAAACCATTTCGGCGAAGTTTTGAAAGTTTCATTTTTTCTCTCCAAATGGATGGGTCAATCAACAGTTGAAGTAAGATCAAAAATGGGCAACAACACACCAATGATGATGCTCATCACAATGGCTCCAATGGTCAGCAGCATGATCGGTTCGATCAAACGGACCATTGAGTCCAGTCGTTGTTCAATTTTTTGATCCATTCTGTCTGAAATTTTGACGAGAACGTCGTCAAGCGTATTCGATTCTTCTGCGACACGAATCATCGCGATCACCTGGTCCGAAACCATCCCACTTTCGTGAAGTGGTTCCGATAGTCTGTTACCCGATGATATGTTTTCGGCTGATTGGCTAATGGCATCCTGCAGCGTGATGTTACCAACGGAATGTCCGGCAATTTTGAGCGACTTAAGGATTTGGACACCGTTCTGAAGCAAAGTGCCCAGAACGCGACAAAATCGCGAGACGGCGCTCTCGTGAAAAATGCGTCCTGCAATCGGGATTTTTAGTTTGTATTTATCAAAAAAGCGTCGTCCCAATTCTGTGTCTAATAACTTTTTAGCACCGAATGCGATTCCCGCAGCCCCAATTGCGACAAAAAGGCCATATCGCACTAATGCATCACTGACAAAAATAAGGATTTGTGTAATCAGTGGTAGGCCGACGCCGCTTTTGATCAGCTTTTCAAAGTAAGCTTCAAACATGGGAACGATGAAGACTACCAAAGCGATCATAAAGCAAAATCCGATTCCCGCGAGAATCATCGGATAGGACATCGCGCTGACGACTTTGTTTTTGAGGGCGTTCTCTTTTCTTAAAAAGTTGGAGACTCGTTCAAGTGACTCTTCTAGAAACCCGCCTTCCAATCCGGCTTTGACCATGCTGACCGTGAGGTTGGAAAAGACCTTCGGATGTTTGCTTAATGCATCGTCCAGATTGACGCCTTCCGAAACGTCGTCTCGAATCTCCTCGAGAACCTCTTGAAGTTTGGCGTCGGGTGATTGTTCGGCCAGGATTTTGAGCGAATCCAGTAACGACACTCCGTTGGTGAGGAGATCGCTCATTTGGGTCAGCAAGTCAGAAATGGTCTCAGAGCTGATCCGTCGAAATGAAAGCGAAAAATTTGACCAAGTCTGGGAATTGTTGGACACGTCAATTGGAAAAAGCGATTGACGGGTCAGTTGGCGAATCGCCTCTTGTTGGGTCGCAGCCTGAATGACGCCTTCAGAAACGGCACCGGAATTCGTTTTCGCTCGGTAGGAAAAGTCAGGCATGGTGTTGGAATGGAATGTGGGGGAAAATCAACGAGTTCAATCGGTTTTGGAAACTCTCAGCACTTCTTCAACCGTGGTGACTCCATTTAGCACTTTTTCCCACCCGTCCATTCTTAGAGTGGTCATTCCTTCTTCTACGGCAGCTTTTTTGATTTCATTAGTCGGCGCTTTTTCGCCAGCGAGCGCACGAATTCGGTCACTGCTTACCAGCAATTCGTAAATTCCCAAGCGGCCGCTGTATCCCGTATTTCGGCACGCCGGGCAACCAACCTGTTTTCTCAGCGTCAATCCTTCAGACTGTACTTTATCGACTGGGAAATCTTCAGGAATGTCAAGCTCATCAAGGCTGACTGGTTGCGAACATTCGTTGCAAAGTTTTCTGACCAGTCGCTGGGCCAGTATTCCTTCAATCGTGCTGGTGACCAAGAATGGGTCAACACCCATATCGCAAAGTCTCATAAACGCGCCGGCCGAATCGTTCGTGTGTAACGTGCTGAAAACAAGGTGCCCCGTCAATGAGGCTTGCGTCGCGTTCTCGGCCGTTTCTAAATCCCGAATTTCACCTACCAGGACAACGTCTGGATCGTGCCGGAGAATACTGCGTAGGCTGGTGGCAAACGTCAGCCCAACTTTTTTGTGGACTTGGATTTGATTGATCCCGTCGAGTTGATACTCGATGGGATCTTCTGTGGTGATAATTTTGGTGTCTTCGTTCTTGATTTCTTCTAGGGCGCTATAAAGCGTCGTTGTTTTTCCGGAACCCGTTGGGCCGGTCACGAGAACAATTCCATGTGGAAGTTTGATCAGCTTTTGAAACTGTTGATAGACAGATTCTGACATGCCGATACCCCGAAGAGAGAACGACAGGTTTTCTTTATCCAGAATTCGCATCACGATCCCTTCGCCATGAAGCATTGGGATGATTGATACGCGAATGTCGACTTCACGGCCTTTAACACGGATTTTGATCCGGCCGTCTTGAGGAACTCGCTTTTCGGCAATGTTAAGTTTTGCCATGATTTTCAAGCGGCTTACAATCGCATTTTGGAATCGATTCATTTCCTGCGGTACCGGTTGGCGTTGGAGAACGCCGTCAATACGGTATCTGATTTTGATTCCTTTTTCCTGAGCCTCGATGTGAATATCAGAAGTTCGTGACTCGATGGCCTCTGTTAAAATCTCGTTGACCAGTCGAACTACAGACGCTTGTTGTGCCGCTTCGGCGTCCTCGAGGTCTTGCCCAGCCAAATCTTGAATTGATTCGCTGTCATTCCCGTGAATTGACATCAGTCCGTTAATCGTGTCGGCACCAACACCAAAATGGGTTTTGATCAAACCCCGGACTTGATCTGGATCGGTCACCACGGGAGTGATGGTTTTGCCGGTTGCTGCCCCAACGGCGTCAATGGCGTTGAAGTCAAACGGATTGCTGACGGCCAGGTGAAGCTCTCCCCGCTTTTCTGAAATGGGAAAGACTTCGTAACGGTGGATTAATTTTGCCGGAAATATCTCCAGCAGTTGGTTATCAACGTCGATGCTGTCGAGGTTCACTGTCGACAGCCCCAAGCTGTTGGCGATTGCAGACAGCAAATCATCCACACGTCGGTAATCCATCTCAGCGCTAAGCTCAACGATGGATCGCGAGGAGCGAAGAGCGTCGTCTAGATATTGCAGCTTGTCCCGATCAATTCGGACTGCAGATTTTTGCTGGATCATGGAGATGATTTCACGGATCCATCCGCATTTTGGGGGTGGGGAAGGGTGGGGGAAGGCTCGTCAATCCAGCATCCTTGACTGGTTTTTCTCAAAACGAACCCGGACAAACAGTATATTCTGCGAAATTTCTGGAGTCAACTAAGACTCGTCAGGGCGATCATTTCATCCGTTTTTCTTGTTTGACGAAATCGTGTTTGAATTCGATTTCACGGTGAAATCCCTAGTTTTGTGGAGTTTTGTTTTCTAAATCGCTCAATTCCCTCAACCCTCAGACGGCATTGGTATTCACACAATTGGGTGCGGCTATTTAGGATGGGATGGCGGCGTTTGCGATTGCGGGAAGTGGTCCGATGTCGACGTCATTTTGTGTGAGCAGGTCTTGGATGGAAAGCAGCACCATGAAGCCGGCGACTAAAGCGGGTGCGGTAGATTTGATGCCGTGTTTCATTTGCCGACCGTTTAAACGAATCGGGGTTTTTTTGCTTGCGGGGCCTCTGGGGAATCGTCCCGCTGCAACGACCAAGCCATTACGCAGGACATCGACGCAACCAGAATTCGCCGAGCAATCGCCAGACTGCTATCCTATTGCCATGGTTTCAGTTCTTACCCGTAGCTCTTGAGCAGTTTAAAAAAAGTTTCGATCAGCCAACGCCAATGATACCAAAGAGCGACTTGATAGGCCGAAAATTAGGTGTCCAAAAAATTTGTCAGCAACGTCCATTCAGCAACGATGTAGCCGTTGTCGTCGAGCAAACGTGTCATCACCAACGGCGTCGGCAACGGTTTGCCGCGAACTTCTTTTTGTTTCCCGTTGACACGGCATTTGTGCGGGTGGTTGCCGGAAGCTTCGCGGGCACGAGTCGATGACATCAAATGCACAGCGTTCGCCATGCCGATTGTGATAGCGTGCCTCAGGAAGACCGGTCGCCCGTAGCACCATTCTCACGCCGATGTGGGAACAAGTACATCTGATTGCCGCTAAAAATTGCCGCTTGTTAATTCCATCCGCAATCCGACGTCTGTGAAAGGAGAAGCCAGTTACTTTCACAATGACGATGGCCAGGCGCAACAATGCGCTGAGCTTGGTGACTCGGCGACGATGCAGCATCACTTGGTGCTGAAGCTCGGGGTTTCGAGATCAATCGCATCGACCGACACGACATTCACAACTAGCTTATTGAGCCAGCCTCTGGCTGTTGACGCCGGCATTCCGTGCTGATTAACAAGTTGAATGTCACGCGTGGTTTGCACGAGCTCTCGACGGCGATGGTCGTCGGTGCGTCACTTGCGAGTCGTTGTGGACATACCCGGATTTTCGTGTTCCGCAGTGTCCTATGGAATAGGGCCGTGTCGCGAGAACTATCGCTCAAAATTCCAGAATGTCGTGAGAAACAGCACTGTGAAAAATTGTATTCGAAGCGGACAACGCAAGTCTATTCTTCTGCAAGCTTCTTAAGGGCTGGTCGGGAATATCGGTCGAGATTGAAATCACCGGTCAGGACTGCTTTGCAATACTTCTTCAACGCGGACTTTCGTTCTTTGCTGTCGCCTGCCCAGTCGAGAAGTTGCTGGCCACGACGCTGGGCATTCTTTGATCGATTGCCTCGTGGATTGACCATGCCAAACATGATGCGGCCAAGCTGTGCATTGGGCGCGAGTTTAAAGACAGGACTTGCCTTGATCTTCTTGTCCGCTTGCCGTTGACGTTCGGCCCGAAGTTCTTGCTGAACCTTGGACAAGGTAGGCTCTGGCTTGCCGAGTGCCTTCGCGACAGCAACCATTATTGTCTCAAGATCACGGTAGTTGGGGGCTTGGAATACCATGTTGTCGACAACTTTATTTCCCTTGGCAACCAGGACGGTCATTGCGACGTTTCGATTCAATCCGTAAGAACCAGGCCCTTCGAGACCATCAGTGAACACGCTTAATAATGACTTGGTGAACACCTTTCCTCGCGTCCAACCTTTGAGCATCTCAATCATCTTTGCTCGGTCGTCTGAAAGTAGCACAATGTGGCTGGTCAATTCCTTATGACGTGAAGCGTAGAAATCCACCAATCCCAGACCGAATAGAATCCTATCATCGTTGCTAAGTCTGTGCACGAAGCAGATGAGAGTGGTGCCTTTGGTTTCCTTGACTATATCCAACTCTTTCGCTTGGTCGTCTTTGACCCGCAGAACTTTAAACGGCGTGATCTTTTCACCCGGTTGAGGTCCGGAGTAAACGCGTTCTTGATCAGCGTCGTTTTCTTTTGACTTCTCGTCATCAGATTGAGGTACGAAGGGAGTGGCCAGAGCCGTTGCAGCTGGATCAATGTTTGCCGCTGCCGCTGCGATTAGGACTGCTCCCACAAACCAGTGAGGAATAAGCGTTCCTTGATGAAATTGGTACAATCGCTGCATGTTTTCCTCGAATCGTTAAACGTTCTCGTATAAAAAATGGACCGCCACCGACGTTGAATGGCAGTAGTTGAATGGCAGTAAAGGGGCATTTCTTGGAAATGCAAAACGACGCCAGCTAAAAACGAGTCGGCGGGCACCTCATCGTGTTAGCTCTTCACGTTTAAACGACCGAACGCATTATAAAGTTGCACCCACTGGGTTCAAACCAGTATCAACTGCCAAGTTAATTCAATTTACAGGAATTATTATTCTGCTCGATGGCGAGAGCCTTTTCCGTGAAGAAAGAACTCGTCGGCGAAATCATCGTGTGCGAAAATGGCACTACCAATCGCAATCAATTTCAAAAACTAACCAGTTACAAAAACTTCTTTACAGGGCCTAGTTCAATGCGAAAAAGGTTTCTGGCAGGATCTTACCACCGCGATGCGAAAAATCGTGCATGCCACGTCAAACCAAAAGGAAGCGTTCCCCTAATTGTTAGAAGCTGAAAAGTGGTCTCCCGAAAGGCGACAATGTCGCCTTTCGGAACTTGCAATTTTCATCGTCGGTTAGCGCCGACGGGCAGACCACCATGAATGAATCTAATTTTTTATAAACGCTTGGGCAAGTTTCTTCTGAATCAGCATTGGAAGTATTTCGAACTCACCTTCGGGGACTGGTTCGCCAGATGATCACCGATGTGATGGCCGAGGAAGTCACCGCGTTGTGCGGTGCCAAGCATCGACCGATAGGCGAAACTCATTTTCGGTCTGGATTGCATCACTCCCTTTCTCCGACCTCCACAACCACACTTTTGCAACTGTCAATTGCCCCTTCGGCGGCAACTCATCGATCTTTTTTATCCACTGATCACTCCCCTCAACATCAGGCGTCCGTTGACACTTAGTATCCATTCCGCAATGTTTCGCTGGATGTCGAGGACAACAAGTTTTTCTTTGTTATTTGAATCGCTGGCGGTAGTTTCGTCTTTGGTTGCAATACCAGTTGAAGGTGTTGTGCCGCCTTCGCCGTCTCCCGAATCAGCCACTGGGTTTTGTGAACACCCACCGACCACAATAACAGCAAAGAGCAGGGAAAACCAAATTTGCATGTTATGAAAACGTCTTCTTGCTAACATCGAATTCCTTTGACTAACGACTGATATCTGGCTCTCGTCATTTTCAATCCATAATTGGGCAAGCCACCGCTGGATCAACTCGGGGTTTAGGCCGAAATCCCTTTGTGAAAAATTGTGAATTCTTGGATTGGGCCCGCTCGTGTGGTTAATCGCGAACATTCCAGCGTCGGCTGAGCAATCTTCGAAACCGACGTCGGCGCGCGGGCGACAGGTCAAGGGTGAACTTTGCGTCAACCCTAGGTCGGAGGGGCACAGGTTTTTCGACATATTGCTACAGGCGTTTCAACGTCAAAACTCATTGATCGGTCGCTTATATGCCCAGACAGAATTTGTCTTTGATTTCGCCCATCGCGGGTCAACTACCAAGCCAATCTCGGCCCAAATCTCAGCTTCAAGCTGATTGCGGTGCCGATATTTCGTCGCTGAAAATACTCGATCAGATTTAGAACTTTCTCGCGTCTTTTTGGCTCTCTTTTAGTTTGAGACGACAGGTGTAATCTACTCGATACATATCTACGACCCCAGCGAATGCACGCGACAACTCAAACGCAAACATCTAATTGAATTGCACTCAATCGCAAGCCTTCACACTTTCAATGAATTTAATACCCCGATGGACCTAGGGAAGTCATCCTCCAACGCAGTTCGCCAACCAAGATTTTAAATGCGAATTTTGCGGATGCCCCGCTCTACCGTCGTAAACTCGAATTGATGGACACTGAGTAATTGATTCTTCATAATAGCGACGCACCAATCGTACTCGCTCGTAATTACGAGCGTTGCCGCGCATCACTGCCCCACGTTAAATTCACGCGATGGCAAAACGATTTACCAATGAAGGAAGGCGTATGAGCCAACAAAATCTGTCGTCATTCGTATCGTCAGTTGCTGATTTCCTACGCGGTGATTTCCTACGCGGTGATTTCCTATGCGGTGATTTCCTATGCGGTGATTTTAAGCATTCGGAACTTGGCAAGGTAATCTTGCCCTTTCCGGTATTGCCTCGTTTAGATTGCGTACGAGAAGCCAAAGGAGCCAATGTGCTCAAGGAGAAAGAGCAACGCGAAAACATGGGTGTAAATCTCGACCCATTTTTGCTTCGCCAATCGGGCCAGCACCTCTACAATACATCGCCGCTGAACATCAAGAAGGCATGGGCGATCGAGATGACATTGCCGAGAACATGTAATGATACATTCGGGCATTTTCGTCGGCATTACGTGACATCTTTGAATGCTTTGATTTTCACGCCCAAACCAACTGACGCAGTGACAAAGGCTATCGCCAAGCGGATCGCAGAGGCGGCCAAATGAACGAATACCCAGCATCGGAATCGAATAATTTGCTGGAGCAGATCAGCGAACTCAGTCGTCAGTTTCGCAAGCAGATCGCCAAGGGCGAGAAGCCGAAGATTGAACGCGTCCTACACAACCCGCCCGACTCTACGAGGAATTGTGGGAAGCGGTTAAAACAACATCGAAGAAACGGATTGAGACAGGTGAAATAGGACAACACAAAAAGGACTTATTCCATGATTCAAAAAGCAGGCAAAATTTTTGGAAAAGTGCAAAAACGAACAAAAGGTACCTGACACGAAATTTTGCTTGCCGACATGATTTTTGACGGGGCTTCGTATTTCCGTCCGCTGTCCCGTCACCCATTTATTTTGGGTAGTGTATAAAAGCTGCTTAAGATTTGGTGACTGATCCAAAACACGACAATCCCATCGAAGGAGCCGACGGGAATGGAAAGTCGCTGGTGAACAGCGAAATCGGCAATATGATTTCCTTCCGGATGACGGCAAATGAACTCCTGGGAGTGATCGCTGAATGGAACGAACGGAAATGAGCAATTTATTGCAGGAACAATTCGAATCGCAGCAGTTTTCCAATGACTATCAGTTGGTGAATGGGGTCAACATGCACACCGAGAACCCCGAGAACTTTCACATCCCGCCACTCGTCATAAAGCGGCACATCAG
>CAJQQR010000246.1 GCA_905480545.1 uncultured Pirellulaceae bacterium | reverse complement strand
TGCGGATCCGATCTCCTCAAAGTGTTTGGGGCGTTTCGATTCCTGGCTGGTATCAAGTAAATGTTGTGAAAGCAGCCATCGTGCCGCCCGATTCGTCAGTCCGTTATCGGCCGCAAACCGCGAATTCGCATCTTGACGAT
The DNA here is from genome assembly GCA_905480545.1 of uncultured Pirellulaceae bacterium. Lineage (GTDB taxonomy): Bacteria > Planctomycetota > Planctomycetia > Pirellulales > Pirellulaceae > JABAAE01. The sequence goes on along the minus strand of CAJQQR010000246.1, from coordinate 25,486 downwards.
TCTGAACAAAATCGCGTCGACTCCGGAATTGCTCAAGACTCTTGCTTCGCCAGTCATTGAGTTCCCCCGCGTATTTTGCTGCCGCGTAAGAGGACTTCTTGATCTGCGTAGAGTCGTTTGATTCCTTAACCACTTCTAACGCACGGTTTTGTTCACTCGCCACTTGGCCTATCTGGAAGAGCAAATCGCTCATTCGTCCGGCCCGGTTCTCAAAGTCTCGTCGCGCTCCAATCAGACGATTCGGCAATCCGGCATCGAGGCTTTCGGCTTTTTTCCGTTGACTCAGTTGATTGGTTACGTCGATTGTGACGCGACGTAATTCGTCGATTTTTTCCTTCGATTCGCTGGCATTTGTAATTCGTGTTCGTTGGTCTGCTAGCCACGTCGACAGTTGATTCAACTGCGAGTTGAGATGATCGGATAATCGATGTCGATGCTCGTCAATCAGTTGTTCGGTCTCTTCGATGTGTCGGATTGAAACCGTTTGTTGGCGTATCAAACGATCCCATGATTGATCCATCGTGCTGATAACGCGCTGCTGTTGTAGATGAATCGCATTCAAGTCATTTGCGACTGCGGCGAGAAAGTTATGACTAATCAATGATTGATAATGGTAAGAAACGCTCTTGGCGTTGTCGGCCAACCGATCGATGTTTTGCTTCATTTTTTCGATCACCTGAATGGATTCTTTGGGATTCGCAAGTTCGTTTGAACGAATCTGCAAAAGATAATCCGTGGCATTGGCGTTGTCGTGTTGTATTCGCGCGAGCACCCGTCCGGTCAGTTCTAAGTCATAGGCATCGGCTCCGGCCGGCATTTCTCGCTCAACGGTGATGACTTTTTTTACCAACTCAGAGGCTCGTTCACGCTGCGTTAAACTGATTTGCAGCAAGGCATTTTGATCCAGCAGATTTTGGTCACGACTTCTGGATTTTTGTTTCAGATTTTCGATCGCAGCAAGGGATGTTGCTTTCTGTTCTTCAATGAAACTGGCAAAGCTCTTGATGTCGTCCATCAATTCGAGCTTCAATTTCATTTTCGAATGGCGATCTGGATCGAAATTTGAGGATGCAATTACAATTCGAAGTGGAACTGATTCGCCGATGTTTCCTTTGCGATCCGTCGCAACCAATTTCGTTACAATTTGGTCGCCCGAATTTAATTTGAGTGTCAAAAGATCCCATTTCCATTCGGCGGTGACCGTTCGTTCATCAGTTTCCGCCATCGGACTGATGGTCAATTTCGTGGATGTCCAAGGATTACCATTGATCGAAAACTGTTGTTCAAGACTGACCAGCGGCAAATCGTCCTCTGCAAATGCTTTTAAATCCAACAAGTCGTTTGGTGGTAAAAGAAGAGTTGGTTCCACCTGACCGACGAAGCCCGTTTTCGGAATCAAATCGGGTTGAGGCGCGATTTCAAATTTCGGTGCAAAGATGTTTTCGAACCCCGTGTCTACTGAAACAAGATGCACTTTATAGATTGACGGTTCGTCGATCGGGATTTCAGCCTCCCATCGTTCCCCCGACGGATTGAGAGGGATGATTTGCGCTTCATCAGTTTCACTCGATGCGATACGAAGTTCAGCCGTTGAAACGGCCTGGTCCAATTCCAAGGAAAGCATCGCTCTTGAACCTGACAACGCAATCAAATCACCGTCGGGCTCGGTGATCGTTCGATTCGGCAATTGTGAGTAAGCCGGAAATTGATAGGTTTTGTGAAAAGCGACAACATGGGGCCGCGAACGCGTGTCGATCTTGAACCGTTGTGTGATCGCATCGCCAGCAAGGATTCGGTACTCAATCGGTTCATTCTTTAAAAGAATATTTGCAGCAAATTCGCGTTCGGTTCGTCCATTCATGGGTTGACGAATCGTGCCATTGGATTGCGTTGTGGTTTCCAAAACGACGTCATTAACTTTGCCACCGCTAACGTCAACAACAATTGCGACCGTTTCATTTTCGGCCATCATCAGTGATTGAGGTGTGGGCTGCAGGACTTTGATTTTGATCCTTGAAACTCGGGCAATATTTGCTCCCGGCAAGAATGCTCGTTTCGCTAACTGCCGAATCCGCGAATCACCGAAGGCCAAGATTGCCGCTGCAATGCAAACGAAAGCGACTGCTACCGACAACCATTTCGCAACCAATCGAATCGGAAGCAAATGCGATACACGGATCTCGCTCATCTGACCCGCAACGCTTCCCTGCAATAATCTGCGAAATTCAAGCGAGTCATGAACTTCATCAGGATTGTCAGCAACAAGTTCTACGGCTGATCGTAAGTTTTCACGTAGCATTGGTTGGCTTTCTTCAATCAACGACGCGGCGTCTTCATCCGATGGCGACGTCATCAATTTGCCTAAGCCAGCAAACCAGGCAGCGGCGGCAACCAAAGCATAAGTACCAATGCTCATTGTCCAACGGAACGAATCACTGAGCAGCCAGTACCAATCAACAAAGGCCGCGGTCGCAAGGCAAATCAAGAACGCAACGATGCCAGCGCAAACTCCACGCGTGAACAATAGCTGATTACGCCGTCGCTTAAAGTGTGAAAGTTTCTTACCGACGTTTGGATCAAGAATTACGTTGGTCATGATTTTCCTGATAGCTGCCGCTGTGTGGTTTTGATGTCCAATTAATTGCCATCTATCTTACCGTTTCTTGGACCTTCGTTACATTCTAAATCGTAAAAGACCCTGTGATTTCACTTTAGTTCTAATTCAAGGGCTTTTTCGATCCGGTTTCCCCAGCAGTAGGACCATGACTTCTGATTTGTCGTCAGATTTGAGTGCTTTAACAGCCAGATCCTAACACTATTAGAACCCGAATGTTTTTTGTATCGCTGTACGCTATTCGGGTGCCATGCTTCAAGCTGAAATAAGCATGCCGTCTCCAGTAAATGTGACGCACAAATTGGTCGAACACAAACGACCGTTCCCCAACCGAGAGAATTGAACCTGAAACCAGTCGCAGTCCTACGTTCCAGGAAGTTTCGCCAAATCTTCGCCGTTCATTTGGCCTTGAACTAACGGGGCAAGAAACCTAGTAAACGGAAGGATGTTCTGTTCAACACTTGCGACTTCCAAAGCGTGCATGTACTCTGCTCGTTGGTCCACCGGAATGATGGTCCAAGGAAATCCTCCAGACGCCAACATGATGTTCATCAAGAATCTCGCTGTTCGACCGTTGCCGTCGGAGAAAGGATGAATGTACACAAATGCAAAGTGCCCTAAGACGACCCGGGTACCAGCATCCTCTTCGTTTTCAAGCAGTTCAAAGAAAACGGGCATCAGATCCCCAACTGCATCTCCAGAAGCTGGAATGTGTCTAGAGCCTTTGATCAAGACACGTCCGCTTCGGTAACCGGCAAGACTTCCAGCGTTTTGCAAGCCTGCGTTCACCAAGGGAACGAATAACTCTCGATACCACCCGTTATGGTCTTTGGAAGCAACTTTCCCAGCATTGTCGCCATTGAGAACCTGAGAAAGGCTCTTCTTGACAGATTCGAAGGCTTGAAAGTAACCACGGGCGGCAAGTGCGTCCCGCTGCTTGCGATCTTCCTCACTTGCTTCCGGATTCCATTTACCGCTTCGTACTTTTTCGATCAATTCTGGACTTACCTGATACCCTTCAATGGAAAGTGAGTGATAGGCGTCCCTGACGTATGCTTCTTCCACCTGCTGGAGATACTCTTCGGGCGGTAATATTCTTTTCGGTGGAAGCGGAAATTTTCCAGCTATTTCCTCTCGCATTGTACGCCACATTAGCCGCAGGCGTGCCGCACGTGGGGATTCGGATTTTTGACGAGTGTTCCATTCGATCTTTTCTGCAAACGGGTCTGTTTCTGAAATTTCATAACCGACCGACTTCATCGTCGTTTTGATTTCGTCCGCAATTTCATCTCGACCAATGTTTCGTAAGGCTCCACACAATCGTCCAGCGATTGTGCTTCGTCCTCCGTCCAAAAGTTTTGGCAGCAATATCGACGCGTTAGAAATTGCAGCTAAAGCTGCACGAGCATCCGTTGGATTCCTGGAATAAAATGTCGCAGATGCATCAATCAATGCATTGGGTAAGTCGTAAACTCTCAGTCGATCGCGTATGACAATTGCTTCGGGGGCTGGAATGCTGCCTCGAAAATCAAAGATGGAGGTTCCATGGATCAACGTGATGGGCTTATTGCCACCTCTAGGATTGCGAATGATCAGTTGTTTGGGAACGGTTCGATTTCCAACATGAATCAAGATCGACTGCTCGGGTGATAAGCACCATTGGTCCCCCAAACGGTCGTTCCCATAATCAGCGCAAAATTCCCAAAATGCGGAAAACCAAGGAGTCGTATCGCCAGGCCGGTCGTCGGGGCGGCAGGGAACATACCAGCCTTTCATCACCATCTGAATGAAGCCGTTTTTCAGTAAGATTTCCCGCTCGGTTCGCTTTAGGTCTTTGGCTCGAATTGCGGACCGGCCTTCTTCCTGTAGGCGTTTTAGAGCCTCCAGTGCATTGGCGAGTTTCTCCATTGGATTGGGCATCAGACGGCTCGTTTCAGGTTATAGTGCCGGATTGAATCTAGGCTATTGTGACTTGCTTATTCTAGGTTATTGTGTCTTTCTGGATCTAGGTTGTTGTGGCAATTGAAGCGTGGTTATGATGCAAAATCGGGATAATCATATGGTTTTGACTAGGATTTACTGGAATAGGCACGATTTAATCGTTCGTATCGGTGATATTCTGGCGTCCCATTTCAGGAAGGTGCGCCATAATTTCAATAGCTTTTGGCGATTTCCAAAGGAAAACAGAAGCAAGAGAGATGCTGGGAAGCCAGTAACGATACTCCCACAGAGGCAAACTGAGCGAAGTTAAGGCTCGTCGAAAACCTCATCCTGCCGTCGCGTCAACAACTGCTCCTAAAGCAAGCATCGAGCTTTGCCCTCGGAGATGGGCTTCTTGTTTCAAACTTACCGAACTCTCAGTAGCTCGGTTGAGCAACTTCCCAAGGTTCTTCACCAACTTGCACGAACCCATTTTTGCCATCCTCAATCGTTACTGTATGGGCAGCAGATTTGCGGAAATCTTTCCACGCTTCGATTTCCCTTTAATAACCGATGGAATTCTTAGTCTAGTCCAATCCGGCTGTGACAAATACTTGGTCCGAGCAGTCGAAAAAAACACGTGGATCGCACGACGCCCAAACGTGTCAGCCTCCAGACCGATTTCATCACTTGCTTTGCAGATTTTAATTGGAGTCAACCAAACACTCTTCGCTCTGCGACGGCTTGTTTCCCACCGATGAGTCGATTTAGCCGCCGAATTATCCGATCGTTCATTCGGGTCATCGTTACGGTTCTAAGCACCCATAAAGTTCGATTTCTCAGGTGTATCAGCAATTACTTCACGTGCTGGATTCAAATCTGCCCAATGTTGTTGCATATCAAAGTAATCCGGCTCGCTTGCGTAAAATCCATTCCGCCGTGAGCAGAAAGATCATCGGTACAAACCACCAATAGCTTTGCCAGAGCAACGTTTCTGATTCGACGATCCGACCGTTGCTCAGCGGCTCCAACAATTCGGGTAAGCGTGCCATTTCTTCTTCTCGCAAATACTCACCGTTGGAGTCACTTGCCATTTGTTTTAACAGTTCTTCGTTGATCGAGGACTCAGTCATTTCACTGGAATCGATCGGGAGAACTGCGAAGTTGGCTCGGGCAGATAACGCCGACTCATTGTACCCGGATGCTCGTATCGAAACTTTATATTCGCCAATGCCCAGCGGAAGGGCTTGAGCGCGGTAAACACCGGGTGAGTCCGGATCAGCTGAAAGATTTACCGTTCCGATCTCTCGGTTATCCTTCCAAATGATTGCGTCAACGGTCGCATTGATCGCGGGACTGCCATCGAGGTCTTTTAACCGAATTCGAATCTCCGGCGACTCATCACTGTTGTAACTTGCTTTTCCCACATCAATCGAAACGAATTCATCGCTCACGGCGTATGGGTTGGGCATCGTGAATTTTGCCAGCTGATTCCATGCCCTTTGATGCCAAGTATCGGCGGCTTTGTATCGCCAACGCCACGTTTCATCAAAAGACAAATAAAGAACTTTGCCTGCCCCGTATGACCGTGTCACAATTGCAGGATAAGCTTTTTCATCGATCATGACTTCAGCGAGAACCTGCGCATCAGGAGCGGCTTCGGCGTTAACGAAGGTATGTGGCGGTGGGAGCTGGCTCCAAAACGATTCATTTGCTGACGAGTCGGTCGCTAACTTCAAAGCATCCTGCAGGTTGCCGTTGGACGTCAATCGAAGTGACGTCGGGAGCACCATGTTGAGGTCGGATGATCGTTTGACTGGAATCAGATTGCCAAGATTCTGCTCATTCAATTGATCAATTTTCCCACGCGACCCGTCAATGAAAATGATGCCGCCTCCACGTTTGGAAACAAATTCATTCATCCATTTAAATTCTTGTTCCGAAAAAAGCCTCGCCGAAATTTCGCCGTAGATAATCAGGTCGAAAGCAAATAACTCGTCGCGTGTTTTCGGGAATTGATCGTTTTGCTCTCCTCGCGGCAAAGTCGGTTCGCTGGTCCCCTGCCCTGCAATCACCGTTGTGATCTCCCACTGTTCATCCCGCTCGAAAGCGTTTCGAATGAATCGAGTTTCCCATCTGGAACGCCCGTCTAACAACAAGATTTTGTAACCCTGTGTTATCGCATTGAGGTACATCTTTCGGCTGTTATTGCTCGGTTCTGATTCTTCGGCAAGTGGAGCAATTGAAGCTTCCAGCGCGAGCGGAATCGCATTCTGCTTGAAGTTTGAAGAAAGTTGATCGGAGAGCTGCTCCACCAAATCATTGATCTCAAAATCAAACTCGATTGTGCGAGCCCCAATGTTTTGCGTTGTTAACTTTTTTTCCCACAAGACTTCATTGCCTTGTCGAATCTGAGCGGTAAACGGACTTCCGACTGGCATCGAATCATCGATCAGGATCGTGCCCCGCACTCGATCCTTTTTGAAAACCATCTGCGGATGCTCGAGACCAACTACGGCAAGGTCTTCTCTGCCTCGCACAGCTCCAATGGATAGGTTGTAAAACCTGGTCCCCTGACCACCGAGAATCTTTGCCGTGAGTAACGGCGACGGGCCCGAGTTATGCTGGCCATCAGTGATCAATACAACCGCAGATCGAGAGGGTTGGACTTTGGATTTGCTGCTCAACGAAACGGAATCACCGAGGGAATCATCGCGGGAATCATTAAAAGAAATCGAATCTCCGTTTTGAGATTGAGAAATGCCGCTACTTAAATCAGTCACCCCAGAGAATTCATTGTCTGACTCGAGCTGATTGAGATTCAGCGAGTATTCCAGAGAAGTTTGATTGATGTCCGGTTGTTGCAGCGAATCCGAGCCGCTCAAGGTAAAAATTTCGATTTCGTGTCGATCCCTCAGCTGAGACAGGATGGGATTGCTATTCTCAAGCAGGCCGATTTCGGCTCGGCGCCAACGTGGCGTTTCATCAAATAGGCGAATGGCCGTTTGAAGCGATGGATTTGCCGCAATGTCTGTGTTGGTTAGCAAACTTGCGTCTAGTTCTTGCGAATCATCAAGCCACCCCAGTTGTTTTGAAATCAACAATTTCCGAATTGGATCGGCATGGCGATCTCGAGTCATCATGCTCCGTGATGCGTCAATGTAGATTTTGACTCTGCCCAGCTCGCCGATCGTTTGTCGATGATGCAACACGGGGCCGGTCAAAATCAAAATTCCGAGGGCAAAGATGGTTGTTCTCAGCAGTGGCAACACCCATTTTAATCCCCCCGGCAAGTTGGAGCTTTCGCGGTTGTAATACCGCCAAGCTAGGACCGCGACGATCACAATCAGCAACCCTCCCAGCCAAATGGGGATATCTCCAACGAATCGCAAGCTCGTCATACTTTTACCCTCGCGAAACGTTGTTGCAAAACCATTTCCAAAAACAGAAACGCAAGGAATCCGAAGAGCAAGTATTTCCAAATTTCTCGCCCGTGGCGTCGCAATCGATCTTGAGAGAGATACTGTTCCGCAGATTCGCAAACCGTTCCACCGATCGCCTCTGCTGCCAATTTCAATGTTGTGCGTTCCAGTATCGCCAGCTTCGAATCAGAGCGAGATGCCTCGGCGACAAAGTGAACGTTTTCATTAGGCAACGCCATCTCGTAAACGCCCGGATGTTGAGTTGCCGTGAATTTGGCAATTTGACGACGGGTGACTTTGTCTTGATCTTTCGGTTTGGAGTCTAGCAGAATTGAATCCAACGAAATACGCAGCTCTTGCGGTGTCAAAACAGAAATTGAAACTGGCGAATCAGAGTCGGGCAACAAGGCGATTGCAGGTTCACCGGTTGTGATGTTTCTTGGGGGCGATAACCGTGATGCAACGGTCGAGACCATCTGTTGAATCAGGGGTACAAACACTGGCTGCAATGGAAGGTCATTCCAGTCGGCATCGCAAGTCGTTGCCATTTGAATAATTACGCCGTCCCCCACCTGCTTTTCCATCAAAAATGGATCGCCATTGTTTAGCTTGGCAAGCACGGACGTTTGTGATTCCGCGGTCGTGTCCGAAAGTTCAAGCCAACGGTTGATCGTCGCGGTCGACAGATCGCCGTTTTCGCGTTCGTTGAAAAAAGAAAGCGAAGGGTGCTCGAAGCGTTCGGCGATGATGCGAGATGAATTTCCCTTGCCATCGATGATCCCCTTGGAATTTCCAAACGGAGATGGAAGCAGTCCATTGGAGTCCTTAAACAGCTTTTCACGATACCAGCTGAGATCAAGTCGATCGCCGGGAAAGACGAAGAGGACGCCACCTTTTTCAACGAAACTTTCAAGGGCCGAAAGTTGCGCATCAGAAACCTTGGCAACGTTGGCCAGCATAATAACTTTTGCTGATTGAATAGCTTCGCCTGTCAAATTGCCTGGAAGAATGGTTTCGGCTTCGATCACGTCCATTAGTTTTGATCTCCCCAAAGTGAACGGCGTCAAAGCAACGGAAAGAAAGCCGGTTTCATCTTTCAGCGGTTCAGAGCTCGGATCACCGTCAACCAATATCACATCGATGCTCTCCCAAATTGTGACTGCCAATGAAAACTGGTTGTCGGATCGCAACGGATCGTCGGTCTGTGTCTCCACCGTCACGATATGTGAACCCGGCGATTCAAATTGGTGCGTGAAAAGCACTTGCGCTGTCGAGTTGGAAGCAATTGAAAATTGCGAAATTGACCTTTGACGCCCATCCACTTTAAAAACGAGTTTCGAATTATTGACTGGGTTCTTGCCATGGTTTTGGAGGTTGACACGGAAACGCATTCGCTCGCCAACTCCAATCGCTCGGTTCGGAGACTCAATGGAATTGATCGAGATATTTTCATCGATAGGTTCGCCAACTTGCAGAAACGTAATTCCAGGCGGGATCGGCATCGACGCAAATTGTTTCGCAAAAGATCCAGCGTGAGTTGATTGAAACGACTGCCAGTCCGTATCTTGAAAATCACTGATCACGATCAATTCACGCCGAGCATGCGACATTAGACGTAAGGTTGAAATGGCTTCATTCATTGAATCTTCAATCATCGTCGCTCCCATTCCGGCAGTCGAACGGTCGAGTTTTCGAATCACCGCGGCTTGATCAAAAACCGGACGGTCAAACAGCGGTACGGGAAGTCCCCCCGATTGAATGATTGAAATCTCAGATCCTTTTGGTGTTGCGGCAATTAGCTTTTTTGCAGCTTCGATGGCTTTTTCGTATCGTGATCCATTCGCGTGCTTCACATCCATCGAGTAGCTGTTGTCCAAAAGAATCAACATCGAGACGGGCGCATTACCCTCCATGGTTGAACCGCCTGTCAGTAGCGGACGGGCGATGCAAAAAGCTAACAGGAGTGGAATCATGCATCGAACCAGAAGGAGAATCAACTGATCGAATTGAAAGCGTTTGTGGTTGACTTTGATGACCGATTCCAGCAGGTGCATTGCTCCCCACTCGACCGTTCGAAATCGGCTGCGGTTCATTAGATGAATGGCGATCGGAATTAGAAAAGCCAATCCGCCGAATGCCAGTGCAGAATTTAGGAGAATCATTTTGATTTTCTCCTGATTGCTAAATAGGCAGCGAGGGAATCCGCAAACGGTTGGTCCGTCGTCATCGGAACAAGACTGATACGCTGTCGATTGCAACCGGAAGATAATTGCTCACGAAAAATCTCCAGTTTCTCGAGATACGCTCGGCGAATTTGTGCTGGATCGACCAAATGCCGATTGTCGCGGTTCTCCAGAGAAGAAAATTGAGTCCACTGCCGAAAGGGAAAATCAATTTCGTCAGGATCCAAAATCTGAAACAATATGACTTCGTGATTCGCATGTCGAAATCGAGCCAATGACTTCATCAATTGGTCAACATCGCCGAACAAATCGGAGACGATAACAACAAGTCCGCGGCGATGGATTTTGGCTTGAATCGCCTTGAAAACTTCGCCTAACTCAGTTTCGGCACCCGGTTTTTGTTTTTGGAGCTCATTGACAATGGCTCGCAAATGTTTTGGCTGAGCGCGGGGTGGAATGTAGCTGCGTACTGCCTGGTCAAATGTGACCAGGCCAACAGCGTCTTGCTGTTGCAACATTAGGTAAGCCAACGATACCGCGGTTGCAACGGCATATTGATGTTTGGTCGTGTTCTGGCTGCGCGAACCGCTATAGCCCATCGAGCCGCTTGAATCTAGCAGTATTGTGCAGCGAAGATTGGTCTCTTCTTCGTACTCACGAATAAACAACCGATCTGTTTTGCCGAATAGTTTCCAGTCGATCGTTCGGATGTCATCGCCCGGTACGTAGGACCTGTGTTCTTTAAACTCAACGCTGAAACCCTTATGCGGGGATCGATGCAGGCCTGCGCAAAAACCCTCGACGATCTGCTTCGCGAGAACCTGAAGATTCGCGTATTTGCCGATATCTTTTGCGGTGATGACATCTGATACATGCGTCATAAGCGGCGTCGCAATTGATTTGTGTCGGAAGCGAGATACGTCAAGCGATGAAAGAGAAATGTTGATTTCTGTTTAGAGGTTAAAGCAGTTGCTTCGAGGTGGAAGGCAGCTCCTTAAGCAATCGACCGATTAGGTCATCAACGCTAATGCCCTCAGCTTCAGCGTTGAAGGTCGGAACGATTCTGTGCCTCAGAACTGGGCGAGCCAGTCCCATGACGTCATCGAGTGTGACATGGTGACGACCCTGGAGCAGCGATTGGGCTTTGGCAGCCAATACCAATTGTTGGCAGGCTCGCGGCCCTGGTCCCCAGTCGATCAAGTCTTTGACCCAATCGGCAGATGCTTCTTCGTTGGGACGCGCCGACCGAACTAGATCTAGGACGAAATCTTTCACGTGGTTTGGAAGTGGGACTCTGCGAACCGTCTCCTGGCACTCGATGATTTCATTCCCTGAAACCACAGGTGCTATTTTTGATGACGTCGTAGAGGTCGTTCGATCGATGATTTCACTTTCATGCTCACGACTTGGATACTCAACAATGACGTTGAACAGGAATCGGTCCCGTTGGGCCTCCGGAAGTGGATACGTGCCTTCTTGCTCTATCGGGTTTTGAGTAGCCAGCACGAAGAACGGTTCTTCGAGTTTGTATGTGGTTCCCCCGACAGTCACTTCGTGTTCCTGCATTGCTTCGAGAAGTGCAGCTTGCGTTTTTGGAGGAGTTCGGTTGATTTCGTCTGCCAGTAACATCTGCGAAAAGATCGGTCCTTTTTCAAAAACCATATCGCGGTGGCCCGTTTCTTTGTTTTCCTGGATGATGTCGGTGCCGGTGATGTCGGCGGGCATCAGGTCGGGCGTGAATTGAATTCGATGAAAAGTAAGGCTCATTGATTCGGCCAATGAACGAACCATTAACGTTTTCGCTAGTCCGGGAACACCTTCGAGCAGACAATGGCCTCGAGCCAAAATCGCAATCAAAAGTTGGTCAATCACTTCTTTCTGCCCCACGACAATATTCGCCACTTGCTCGCGAATTCGATTGCATATATCAACCAGTTTGGCTGCCCGTTCTTCATCGTTGAACGAACCCAAATTGGATGGTGGATTTTCTTGAGGAGGCGTTGAGTCAGGCATGGATGTTCACAACGTTTCGGAGGGCAACTCTGGTGCGAGTTGAATTGGTGAGGCGACGTAGGGGCACTGCACCTAAGGGGAAGCATGCGCCAGGGAACCACAGTATAGTTCCGCATAATCACGTTGTCAGCTAGCTTGGCGAAGGTTCAGACAGACCGTGCCGAGCCCGGTTTCCCATGCATCATCATTTTCATTGTTTGTTGTAGTCAGCAGCGAATGTTCCGATTTTTGTTTTACTACCGTGCACTCGTTTGAAATCGCCTAACAATCAATCGACTCCAGAATTAAAATTGGTTTTTCAAAACAAGTTTTGGTTTCTGGGGCGAAATCCACGCCAAATGAGCGATCGTAACCGAAACTGAGTTGTCTGCAATGATCGTTTTTGAGTTTATATACCCGCCCGTATTCTGTAAGTGACGTGTTCGCAGACTACGATTCGTAGTCCGAGATCGGGGGACAGGAACAAACGACGTTTCGATCGCCAAACGCATTGTCCAGCCGGCCTACCGGTGCCCAGTACTTGTTCCCCTTCAGTGAATCAACAGGGTAGGCGGCGACGTGCCGCTGATAAGGATGTGACCATTGATCAGCGGTGACCTCAACGGCGGAGTGTGGTGCGTTACGAAGCGGGTTGTCAATCTTGTCAAAAGTTCCGTCCGCAACCATGTCGATTTCTTTCCGGATTTGAATCATGGCATCGCAGAATCGGTCCAGCTCCTCCTTCGACTCGCTTTCGGTTGGTTCGATCATCAGGGTTCCCGCAACAGGAAAGGACATTGTGGGAGCGTGGAATCCATAGTCCATCATTCGTTTGGCCACATCGTCAACCGACACGCCCGTTTTGTCAGTAATCGGGCGAATGTCAATGATGCACTCATGCGCGACACGACCATTTTTACCAGAATACAAAACAGGATAGTAATCCTCCAATCGCTTGGCGACGTAATTTGCATTCAAGATCGCAATTTCGCTGGCCGACTGAAGGCCAGCGCTTCCCATCATGTAGATGTAGGCCCATGAGATCGGAAGGATTCCAGCGCTTCCAAACGGCGCGGCCGAAACCGGGCCGACGACAGCTTCGCAGTCGTTAAGCGAATTAACGCCTACGTTAAATTCTTTTACGCCGGGAACAAATGGAGCCAGATGTTCGCGGACTCCTACCGGACCAACACCAGGACCACCACCGCCATGTGGGATACAGAACGTCTTGTGCAAATTCAAATGCGAAACATCGCCACCGTATTTTCCGGGTTCACACAAACCGACTTGCGCGTTTAAGTTCGCACCGTCGATGTACACCTGTCCGCCATGGTCGTGAATGATCTCGCAAAGTTCTTTTACGTTGGCTTCAAAGACGCCATGTGTTGATGGGTAAGTGATCATCATTGCTGAAAGCTTTTCGGAATGCTTCGTCGCTTTTTCGCGAAGATCATCAATGTCCACGTTCCCTGCCGCATCGCATTTGACCACGACGATGGAAAGGCCAGCCATTTTGGCCGATGCAGGATTGGTTCCATGAGCAGATTCAGGAATCAAGCAAATGGTGCGATGCGATTCATTGCGACTCGCGTGGTAAGCTTGGATGGCGAGTAGTCCGGCGAATTCACCCTGGGAACCGGCATTCGGTTGAAGTGAAATTTCGTCGTATCCGGTGGCATCACAGAGCATGGATTCCAAATCGGAAATCATCTCACGATATCCAGCTGTTTGTGAGGAAGGGGCAAAAGGGTGAATGTTCGCAAATTCCGGCCAGCTTATCGGAATCATCTCAGTCGTCGAATTTAATTTCATCGTGCATGACCCTAGCGGGATCATCGTTCGATCAAGAGCGAGGTCTTTGTCCGACAACTTCCGCAAATAACGAAGCATTTCGGTTTCGGTTTGGTACTTATGGAAAACCGGATGCGTCAAAAAATCGGATTCCCGCGTCAGTGATTCCGGTGTTGGATTGACATCGGACGCTTCGTCGGCGTTGAGCATTTCGATGGAAAAGTCAGCGATAAAGCACGATAACAGTTCAGCGAGGCTTTCTTCCGTGGTGGTTTCATCTATCGAAAAACCGACATGCTCATTGTCAATTTGACGCAAGTTCATGTTTCTGGTCGTAGCCGCTTGGATCGCAACCGCTGCGTCGGAGACTCTGACCGTTACGGTGTCAAACCAATGTTTGTTGACTGTCTCGAAACCATGGTTACTCAGCGATGATGCGGCCAGCGTGGTCAGCGTACGAATCCGTTGAGCGATTCGAGTCAGTCCTTCAGGTCCGTGGTACGCAGCATATAGTCCCGCAGTGATTGCAAGTAACGCTTGGGCAGTGCACACATTGCTGGTCGCTTTGTCACGGCGAATGTGTTGCTCTCGCGTTTGCAACGCCATTCTCAACGCTGGGTTGCCGTAGCGATCTTTTGAAACGCCAATCAATCGCCCCGGTAGTGATCGCTTAAACGTCGCATGCGTGGCAAAATAAGCTGCATGCGGGCCACCAAAAAACATTGGAACGCCGAAACGCTGGGTCGTCCCGACGGCAATGTCTGCACCCAATTCACCCGGTGATTTCAACAAGGTTAAGCTGAGGATGTCGGCGGCCATGACGACCAAGCCATTGCTTTGATGAACCGTATCAATTGCCGATCTATAATCGAAGATCTCGCCATTTGATGCGGGATACTGAAAAAGTGCACCGAAGAAATCGCCGTCACCCAGGTCGGATTCGTGACACCCGATGACGACTTCAATGTCGATAGGTAGAGCTCGGGTTTTGATGACTTCGATTGTCTGTGGGTGTACGTCTTTGGAAACAAAGAATCGGTTGCTTTTACTCTTGCTGACGCGATAGCATAGTGTCATCGCTTCGGCCGCTGCGGTTCCTTCATCAAGCAACGATGCATTCGCCACTTCGAAACCCGTTAAATCCGAAACCATCGTCTGGTAATTCAACAAAGCCTCAAGTCGGCCTTGAGAAATTTCAGGTTGATACGGCGTGTATGCCGTGTACCAAGCCGGATTTTCCAGCACGTTTCGCAGAATCACTGTCGGAGTGTGACACGCATGATACCCCATTCCAATAAACGAACGGGCAATCACATTTTTGTCCGCAAATTTGCGCAATCTCTCTAGAGCCTCTGCCTCGGTGTGCGGTTGCCTTGCAGGCATCCCGTTGGAACGAATGGCGGACGGGATGACATCGTCCATCAATTCATTGACATCAACTGCGTCAACGGTGGCGCACATTCGGTCGATGTCTGATCGGTTCAATCCGATATGTCGCCCTGTGAATTCTTCTTTGTTTTTTAAGGCTGAAAAAGAACGATTTTCCGCGACAACACTCACTTTTGGCTCCAATTATGGCTTCATGCACCGGACTGAAAACTGTTATTTGACCCGTCTCGATTGGACAAATGTAACGATCGTCGATTCAAATAATCAAAAGAACCGAACCGAATTTCTAATTTACCTATTTCAATTGCATTTGGGAAATCAATAATAACAATGATATCATTGCAAAACTCAATGTAGCTACGAAGTCGAGAGAAAGCTCAAATGAAGGATTTACCAATCGACGTTTTACGGACGTTTGTGACCATCGTGGACAAGGGTGGATTCACGCAGGCGGCCAAGGTTCTGGGGCTAACCCAACCGACCATTAGCTTGCAGCTAAAGAAGCTTGAGCAGATGGTGGGTGCGATTGTTATCGAACGAGGTACACGGCAGCAAAATTTGACAGCAGAGGGCGCTACGTTACTGGATTATGCGCGTCGGATTTTGATGTTAAATGATGAGGCGATTTCGTATTTGGTGAAGCCGGAAATCAGTGGGCGATTGAAAATCGGAATTCCACATGAATTTACCATGTCGATTTTGCCGTTGTTGGTTGGTTCGTTTTCCCAAGCTCACCCAAACATTGTGATCGAAATCGAGTGTGAGTTGAGCAAGACATTGCTATCGAACCCGTCAAGTTATGATTTGGTCATCGCACTTCATGATATGTCGATTGCGGAGGTTGACGGGAAGCGTGGTATACTCCTCCGCCGTGAGCCTTTAACTTGGGTCAGCAGCTTGGACTTCCTCATTTCTGATGGCCAAGCGGTCGATGTTGTCGCGGCACCCGCTCCGTGCATCTATCGAGCACACCTCCAGAAGGCACTACAAGAGTTTAAGTTGGGTTGGAATTTGCGATTGACGAGTTCGAGTTATGATGCGATTTGCGCAGCGGTTCGAACCGGTTTAGGTTTAACCGTGCTCGCCGATAGCGTCGTTCCAGACGGACTTCGCAAGCTAACGACTGATGATGGTCTGAAAGATTTACCTGACGTAGAGCTTCGATTGCATTATGATCGAACGACGTCAAGCGACGCGGCTAACCGTTTTGTCGAATTCGCTCGGGAGCGTTTGGGAAAGGGTAACGCGGCAAATTGAAATGAACGACCTCTTATTACTGACGCCAATCAATTGTGTTGTGATTGCCGTTTCCGTCATTGTGCATCACGAATGTCTGATCTTGATTTCTCGTTTTTTGGGGATGCATAGAGAGAAAGCTCGCCGCAAGGTTTTACTGGGGGTTTTCGGCACCATCATCGCGCATTCGATTGAAGTCTGGATTTTTGCTGCGGCGTACTATTTTCTTTTAGCGTCGGGGAGATGGGGGGAAATCGTTGGTGATTTTGATGGCGGAATTGTCGATTGTGTTTACTTGTCATTTACCTGTTTTACGACTGTGGGCTTCGGAGATGTCGTTGCGGTAGGACACGTGCGATTTCTTACCGTGCTAGAGGCACTCACAGGCTTGGTGTTGATTACCTGGAGCGCATCATTTTTGTTCCTCCAAATGGAGAAGTTTTGGAATTCGGATCAGGACGATTATGGAGCAAAAGAAACCGTCGGTAATAAACAAAAAAAGCTTCCGCATCAAAAAAGCGAATAGGAAAACGCTGTCTGATTGTTTTTACTTTTCTGTCGCCAACCAGACGATAACTTCACCGTTCTCAGAGGCGGTTGAGAGCTGTTGAGATTCTTTTCCCAAATGAATCGCGGAAATGCCCTGCGTGTGTTTCGTCGAGGACAATAGTGGACGGATCTCATCGCCCGCTTCATTGTTTTGTGAGGTGTTCCAAATGGTGAGTGTGCCCGATTTGCTTCCTGTGAAAATTCGGTTGCCGTTGTTAGCGATTGCAAAATTCGAAAATTCGCCTTGGATTTTTCCGCTACGCTTCCAGCTTTTCTGCATTTTTTTGAAAACGTAAATTTCCGTATGATCATCGAGGTGTCGAATGCAGGCGATTGCTTTCGCGTCAGGCGTGAAAACAAAATCGGTACATGCCTGGCCAATATCCAAAAGTAATGTGGTTTTCTGCGTGCTCACATCAAGATTGATGATGGATTCACCCGCGCAGAACAGAAGCGATTTGTCGTCCAGCCAATCCAAATTAACGGCGCCGGAAAGATTGATTGTCTTTTCGAGTTGCAAGGTAGATGCGGAAAAAATCGACAAAACCTCTCCGTCGTAAGCAGCGAATTTCGATTCATCTGGTGACACAGACATCATTTGGAATGGACGAACTGAAGCCGATTGAATCACATTGGTGATCGTTGCAGTTTCCAGATTCCAGCGTCGAATCATTCCCATTTCGTAAAGGGCGAGTACATCATTGTCATCATTAATGAAGTATGCATCTTTACAGACGCTCATGTTACCAACCGATTGGACAGCTTTTCCGCCTTCGACCAATGCAACGTATCCGTCTGCGAAAACAAGTTCGGCGTTATCGTAGCTTTTCCAGCCATTCAGCCGGCGAGGCCGCCGAATAGTATTTGTATTTTTGACCGAGCTGGCAGTCAAGAATTTCCCATTTGCTTGCAGCTTCAGACGTTTCATCAAGCCGTCCGATTCTTGGACAACGACTTCGTTTCCGACGTGCACATTAAGGAATCGTAGAAGACTCTTTAATTCTGTTTTGTCGAGAAAAGCTAGGCTTTTGGCATCCCAAACTTTCAAAGTTGATCTTGGTGTCGGTGCTTTTCCTTCGGGAGTCAATTCCGTTTCCATGCTCGAAGTGACCAATCGATCGCCAGTTGCGGTTTTTGCAATTTTGATGTACGAACCTAGCCCCTCATCAATGCGGACGTTGAATCTTGTTTCTTCTTTGGACACAGACCAGACGTTGACATAGCCCTCTAATGCATCGGCAGAAAAAAGAGTGTTTGAATCGGTAAACACGATATCGGAAATCCATCCTCGATGACGCTCGTAGGACCCGAGTAATTCCATTCGTTGAAGGTCGTATACAAAGAGCAGTCCTTCTACCAAACCGGTACCGATCGCCAGGAATTGATCGTCCGGCGATATCGCCATTGCCGTCACTCGGTGTCGCCCGTCACTTGCGGGAAAGATCTCTGCGAGCTTTTTTCGCTGATCAATATCCCAAAGTAGAGTTGGTTTTTTTTCATCACCAGCGGTCACCAGCAATCGTTCGCTTTTTGAAGCAGTAAAAAGTCCCGCTTTGCCGATTTCTCTGGTTTCAAAGTACTGGGAGCCATCCTCCCATACTTTTAAAAGGTTGACGCTTGACGTGATAATTCGATTGTTCTTTCTCATGAACGCTGCCTCGACGCCCAGCGATTCATTAAAGCTAAGTTCGATGACATTCCCCATTGTGGAGTTGTCACGTACAAAGACGCGACCGGCCACGTCAGCAACGATGATTTTCGAACCATTGCGGTTGGTTCGAATGCTTTTTACTCTGGAAGGCTGTGTTGCTTGAGGTTGTATAGTTGGAAACACGAATCGCTCATCTTCGTAATTCGCCACGTCCCAATACCGTGCCTGTCCATTTGCACCGACCGAAACCAATTTTCCGGATTCGGAAAATTGCGCGGAAATGACATCGTCGTTATGCCCTCTCAGTCGCTTCGTCAACAAGTTCGTGCCGATGTTCCAAACTAAAACCTGCTGGTCTTCGCCAACGGTCAACAATTCGTCACCCATTAAATTAATCGCGTTGATTCTCGCATCATGTGCTACGAACGAGTCTTTTCGACAAGCTGTTTTGATCTTGGAGAGGATCGCCGGATTCTTGATATAGGTCGGCCAATCGTAAAACGCGATCAATTTTTCTCTCGCTAATTCTTCCTTGTCGTCAGGCAATGTTGCAAGGAACTCTTCGTAGTTTTCCTCGTTTTTGAAATCGCTGATTCGAGTTTGCCTAGAGAAATCGACTCCAATGATTTCGCCGGAGGCACTGGATGCAATTAACTGGTCCTCCGCAGAAAAAAGCATGTCGGTCAACTCGGTTTCATGTTGGTAAGCATGCGCGACGGATTTGGACTTCCATTTCCAGAAAAGGCAAAGTCCGTCAATTCCAGCTGAAGAGACAAAGTGATCGTTATTTGGCGAGAAAACAATTTTCTTAATCGGTTTTGAATGCAAGGTTTCAAACGTGAATGGCTCCGCCATTCGGCTTTCTGGATCAAGATTCCAACCGTAAATTCGTCCTTTGCTGTCCCCAATCAAAAGTTTTGACCCCAATTCATCAAACGCAATTGCTGTAATTGCTTTGGAATTCATTGTTGATGCGGAGAAATCCGTGATTTGATTTCCCGTCGTAATATTCCATACCGTTAGTTTTTGCTTCCCCAAGGACCCAATGGCCAAAATGTTTTTCTTCTTATTCACAGCGGCTGACGTTGTTTGTCGAGAAGTCTGGAAACGATTCAAGATTTTGTTTGAGACCAGGTCCCAAACAGAAACTTCACCATTTTTTGAAACGATGCACGTCTTGGTCGCGTCGACTGTCAGCGACAGCAACGGTGACTCCACGGCCTGAGTTTGCACATCTGATTCATGACAAAGATGCCGTAGTCGTCGGTATTCCCAGTCGATGAACTCATCGGAACGCTCGGAGTCGCGAGCTTGGTTTAGTGTTGCGATTGCGTCACCAATTCGGTTATCGCGGATCTGGTTATCAGCCAAGCTTATGTTTGATGCATAAAGTGACTTAACCGCTTTGTCGGTTTGGATTTTGAGGTTATTCTTCTCCTCTTCCAATTGTCCATTCAGTTGATCGACTTTGTTTTTTTCCTTGACGACTTTGTCTTTTTCTTCTTCAACCTTTTTCTTCTCCGTCGTCAAATTTGCATTCAGCGTTTCTGCGAGTTCATTTTTTTCTTTGAGTTTCTCTTTTTCATCTCCCAATTGGACGTTGAGTTCCTCGGCAACCTTCTTTCCCTCGGCAAGTTTCGTTTTTTGTTGTGTGAGCATTGCCGAAGTGATTGAAAAATAGGCCAAAAATCCAATCACTAAAAGTGCCGCTGAATAGCTCAAGTATCGAATGAGAACGACTTGCCGTTCTTTTTGTTTTTTTCTTCGGTTTAGATCGGCATAGAGTTCTTTGTCCTCGTCGAGGTTGGAATCAAGCAACGACATGCCAAGTTCATAATCGCCTTTCGACTTGGCACACTCTGCATAAGCGATCTTGGCACGCTGCTCACCAGCTTTTGCCAATTCGTTTTCGTTCCACAACGCATTCGCTTCTCGATATCCAAAGAGCGATGTCGAAAATGTCTCATAGTTTTTTGCGGCGATCGCGTCGTTCAGTTGCGTCGCAGCCCGCTCGGCCATGGCAATACTCTGTTTATTCGAAAGATGAGTTCGAATTGCGGTTTGGAATTCGCCGACCGTTTGATAGCGATCGTCCATTTTGGTTTCCATCGCCTTAAGGGCGATCGCCAGAAGTCCTTTGTCTATGGATTCGTCGGTGACTTCGTCGATATGATTGGAGCTGGCCAATTGGATACAGAATGCGGCGCGTTTCGCCCGGCGTGGAGCTCGCCCCACGGTGATGTGGTACAGTACCGCACCTAGGAGATAGATATCGCTGCGTGGACCAATTGAACTGCGCGGTCCCTTCACCATTTCTGGTGCCATGTAGGAAGGTGTTCCTCCGAGGCTTTGCGGTTTGCCTTTTGTCAAATCGACAGCAAGACCCCAGTCCATAATCAGGACCTGAGAATACTTTCCAATCATGACGTTTTCAGGTTTGATGTCACGGTGGATGATGTTTTTTGAATGTGCGTAAGCGATTCCGTCGGAAACCTTCAACAAAATATCAATGTTCTCATCGATCGATTTTTCGGCAAAAAGATCTTCCCATTCTTTGCCGTCAACGATTTCCATGCAATAGAAAACGTTGTTGTCTTGATCGATCCCAAGATCATAAATTGAAACAATATTTGGATGATCCAAACTGGCAGTTAAGTGGGCTTCGGCAAGGAATTTTGATTCTAGTTGGGGCCGTTCATGATTCTTTTCGTACTGCTCAATAAGTCTCGGCTGAATCTCTTTGAAGGCGACTTTCCGATCAACGGCAACTTGATGTGCCATTTGCACGCGGCCCATTCCACCAGCACCCAGTTGTCGCCCAACGATGTAGTCCAGTTTTCGGCGGGTGTTAAGGGGCATCTGATTCCGTTTTACCAATCGCGGATTTAAGCTGAAATCCTCCGCAACTTTGGGCAACCTCATCGATTCAATCGACATGCTCGGACTGACGTCCGAATCAAGATGGTTTTTCCAAAGGCTTTTGACTCGCGCATCAGAAATGGATTTAGATTCCGACTGCCTGTTGATCGATGCGTCCGTATTCAAATCGGCATGCGATCGCTGTTTAGCGAGTGGAACGGTCTTACCCATTTCGGCGGTCGCATCACCATCTTCCACGGGCCCAGACTTTCGTTTGCGATCGTCAAAATCGACGGTGTTTTCGTCTGGATCGACTATGCCGGAGTCGCTGAGAGCTTCGCCATCCTCAAACGCAAAAGTTTGATTTGCTTCTCCACCGAATTCGAACGTGTTATCGCTGATGTTTTCAGCGGTGAGTCCTGTCGATTCGTGTTCTTTTGTTTCATCAGCCTTAGTTTCGCCGACCGTCTGATCGTCGTTTTTGCCATCGCGGAACTGAAGTGTGTTCTCGGCGATTTCGGGAGTTGTTTTTCCTTCGGTGGCCAGTGTTTTGTTGTCATCATCTTCATCAGATATGTTCGACGCTTCACCGAATTCCATTGTGGTGCTACTGTCGAATTCGAACGTGAGATCGCTCAAGCCTTCGGCAGTCAGGTTTGCTTCAGCGTCTATTGGAGGTGCTGTTTGTTCTGCTTCGCTTTTGGGTTTGTCGTCGTTTACTTCCGGAACGGTGCTCGATTCTGACGTCGAAAGTGAGGGGGCGTCTTCCGAAATCGTCACGGTTTTATTAGTGAGATCAACTGTTGAATTTTCTTCGCTTGGTGCCTCCTGAGAGTCGTCATTGGTGGCGTTTTTCATTAATTCCCGGGCACGAATCTCTTCTACGGTTAAATTTGCAACTGTCTTTTCAGGATCCTTTTCGCCAGATGATGCTTGTGTGTTTTGTGGCAATAATGAATCGTCAATCGTTCCCCTGAATTCGTTGTTTGTGTCAGACGCATTGCGTTCAGTCTCCGCTTGCTGATCACTTTCGGTTTCAATTGGTTGGTCATTAGAAGGATCGGGAATCATGTCGTCCGATTCCGATTCAGGTTTCTGTTGATTATCGTTTTTGTTTTGGTTATCGTTCATTTGGCTAACTCGAAATTGCAGTGCAGCGCCTTTTGCGCCTCGCATTTTTTAGAAAAGAGACTGGAGGCTCTGGCGAATCAACGGTGTCTTCCAATGCGAGCTTTTTTTGTGGTCTGTTTTTTTTCATTGCAACAACTAAGGCGGCTGCTCCAATGATACTCGATGCCTGACTCAGTCGCTCTAATGCCGGGGGCTCGACTGAGTCTGAAACGCTTGCTTCTAGAGGTAAGGGCGTTTCCATCAATTCGGTCGCATGAGAAGCCGCAATCGCTTCCGTTTCATGAATGGCCGAAACTTGTTCACATTCGCGATCGCTTTGGTCGACATCCAGAATGTACACAGAAGGATCGTCGGAAAGCAGCCCGGTAGTCTCCCCCTCGTCGACTTCTTTTTCGAAATCAATGTAAAATGGTACACCCCCTACGGACCATCTCAACCGATAAACTCCCGGTCGGAATTCTGCTCCGTCATTGACCGTTTCTTTCCACTTATCAGCGTCATCGGGCGTGATTTCATCTTTGCCCAATTTCGTGATGATCCTCTCTGATCCATCTTTGTCAATGTAAACTAGCTCTGCCTCCATGCTCGACTGTTCGTTCCGCTTGACGACCAGGTCAAATGCGTCGTTTGTGACTTCTGGAGAATCAGGCTGACTGGTTTTGATGTTGGGTTCGTCCGGTTCAATAATCACATTTTCATTGTCTACCGATGTGGGCAATGCAAAAGAAACACCAATCAGTGTTCGAACCCGAATGCCTTCCAAGAATTCGAAAGTTTCACAATCGGTCATGAACGTATGGACTCCACCTTCAAATACGGTTAGCGCCCGAAACGCAAGATTGTTATCGAGATTTGCCGTCAATGTTGTAATTTGGTTTGGGCCGAGCAAGACAAAGTCGTCGGTTCCCTCGGAAATTAAATCGTCGCCGCCAAGCATCAGTTCTTCAGCGGTAATTCCGCCCGATGTTTGAATGACTCCGTTGCTCGCTTGTAATAACACACGAAAACCATTGACATCTCCGGCCAGAGTTAATCCTCCAAGTGTGGGCGTTATGCCATCGGGTCGAATTCCTGCACCAGTCCAAAATCGTAACTGATTGTCAACATTTGCCGATAGAACGGTCAGGTCATTGATGTCGGTAAATTCTGCATCGGTGGCATGGGTCACACGAACCGCCGAAAAATCGTTGTCGTTGAATCCATCGCCGTCACTGTCGCCGCCGGAAAAGCAAATATGACCCTTGGCAATCCCATCAACGTCAGTGCCATCTATGACGTTTGCCGTGGTTGTGCCCGTCACTTGAACTCCCGATACCTGTGTGATGTTGGCATCGGCCAGCGTGATATTAAAATTGCCACGTAAGTCGATGCCGACGATGTTGACGTCCTTTAGGCATCCTGTCGCCGACGTAAAAGTTAAATCGTCGACCTCGACATCGATCACATTGGTTAACGTAAGCGAGCCATCAATTCGACTCGCTATTTTTGCGACTTGGTTGAGCCCGTTTAGGACAAAGTTACCTTGGCGAGCGTCTATAATCGTCTCGCTACCCAACACCAATTCGGAGGTTTTTATCTGTCCAGATTGCTGAAGCAGACCACGGTCGCTTTGCAATAACACCTGCCCGGTCACGGATGTTGTCGTAATGTCTCCCGCCAAATCTAACCGCCCCGCACCGCCAACACCCGAGCGGAATGCTGCATCAGTATCGGCAGTCACTTCACCCAGTACCAGGTTGTCGACATCCTGAATAGAAATACTACGCCCATTTGCATTGACCAAATCCGAAAAATCGTTTTTTGAGCGTCCATTCGCGTCAACGGATACTAGGCAGATGTCCCCAGCACCAACCGCAATTGTCGTTATGCCATCCACGGTAATCGACTCGTCTTGAGTCAGGCTTTTGTTGGTCAGCGTCAGTTCAGCATTGCTGCCGACGGTTAGACCATTGATGGTGGTGCCATCACAAGTCAACTCAGTGATCAACAAGTCAATGGTGCTGTTGAAGGTGAAGTCAACGCCTACATGTGCGGCAAGGCGATCGATTTCGTTATTGCCCGTCAGCGTCGCACTGCCATCAGTATCAACAATGAAGTTTGACGCGGTGATAACACCGGCACTTTGATTGATATCTGACGTTGTGACGAGCAGCAGATCTGTTGCCGTCACATCTGCAGCGAAGTCAATTGAATCGGATTAATCGCCAGCTTGTTGGTGACGTTTATCGCTCGATCGTTCGTCAACGCCTGACCGGTCAGCGTTAGTTCAGCATCGCTGCCGACGGTTAGGCCATTGAGGGTGGTGCCATCACAAGTAAGTTCAGTGATCAACAAATCAATGGTGTTGTTGAAGGTGAAATCAACGTCCACATCTGCGGCAAGACGATCGATTACGTTATTGCCCGTCAGCGTCGCGCTGCCATCTGCATCGACGATAAAGTTTGACGCGGTGATCACGCCAGAGCTTTGATTGATATTTGACGTTGTGACGAGCATCATGTCCGTTGCGATCACATCTGCAGCGAAGTCCATTGAATCGGATTCAATCGCCAGCTTGTTGGTAACGTTTATTGCTCGATCGTTCGAGAGAGCCTGACCGGTCAGCGTTAGTTCAGCATCGCTGCCGACGATTAGGCCATTGATGGTGGTGCCATCACAGGTAAGTTCAGTGATCAACAAGTCGATGGTGTTGTTGAAGGTGAAGTCAACGCCTGCATCTGCCGCAAGGCGATCGACTAGGTTATTGCCC
>CAJQQR010000245.1 GCA_905480545.1 uncultured Pirellulaceae bacterium | reverse complement strand
TTTGCTGGTGATTCAATCCAGCCTTCCGTTGGGCCCGCAATGACGATGTCTTTTAATCAGGGAACGCAAACAGGAATTCGATTAGCAAGAGGCTGGCAAGTTTCATTATTTCTTCCGTCGGTTGGCGTCCATCGGCGACTCGTTTTTCAATCGTCTCATCCAGGCATCGCAGTGACATGTACCTCAGTTTTGTAGGTTGAGTGATGTCCGCATCCAGTCTCGCTTTAGGCGACACGACCCGTGTGCAAATCAAGTCAACACCGCCGGGAAATTCTTTCGCGGACAGAACTCCGTCCGCGTCAATTGAAACACCAAAGGTCGGTTGCTGGACGACCGCATTTTGAGCGGCGATGGATTGGCAAAGCAGGAAGTAGCCGATGGAAATGCAGGTCAAGCTTAAACGATTTGAATTCATGGCTTTGGTCTGCGTTGAAGCGTCGGTAGCTTTGGTTTTAGCTTAGTAACAAATAGGCACGTTTACGCAGCTTTGGTTTAGAGCAAATCGCAATGCAGCTTCAATTGGAGAAATGCAGCAGATCCAGCAAACTGAATTGGATCTGCGAAAACCAAACGCTGTTAAATTAATCCGATAATTCCGATTGGTGCGTGGTTTAATCCAAATTGAGCTTAAATTCGGAATATCCCGATGAATGCAATACCGATGACGGTTGAGTTGGATATTTCAAAGTCCTAACTTTTGATCCCCAGCGACTTTTGTTCGCAGGTTGAAGGCTCACGAAACCAAATCGACATCAGGTGAGGTTTGCATTGAAAGGCTTATGTTATGTTTCAAAACATGAAAATAGACTCGCTTGTGTTGGCGAGCCTTATCTTGCTCGTCACGATATGTGACCAGGCGAATGCTCAAGAATCTGCCTCGCCAGACATTAGTTCACGAGATACCGTTGCACCGACCGCAATCGCTCCCCAGGTCCTCATGCCGCAAGGGATTTCGTCGGGCAAGGGAAATTCGCAGGCAATTACAGATGGACCGAATGTTGATGAGGTCTTTAAATTCAAGAAATTGTCCGAAATCAGTTTGGATATACACGACTCGACGGACCGAAAGCCGATGAGCAAGTTTACCGATTTACCGAGGAAGTCCGTTGTTGAACCCGCGCAGACGGTCTACATGTGGGAAGCACCCGCGATTCAATATCAGCCATTGTTTTTTGAAGATCCAACATTGGAACGATACGGCCAAGATGCAGGTCTTTTGACTCCAGCTGTTTCAGGAGCTCATTTCTTTGGCCGCGTTTTGACCCTTCCATTTCACGCCGTGGTACGGTCGCCATTTTCGTGTGACTATCCACTAGGATATGGTCGCCCGGGAAATGATAACGCTTACTTGCATTATCAGTTTCCATGGTAGGCTGAAATTGGAATTGGGAGGTTAACGGCCTGTTGGTTATCGACAGCAACGCCTTGAATAAACCGCAGCGAAATGCCTTGCGGTTTTTTCACTGTGCATCGGCCGCTCCCACAATGCCGCTCCCACAATGCCGCTCAGAAAAGCAGCCGACGGTTAGCCCGTAAATTTGCATTCCCCGTTTCTGGCCAGATGCGTCTTGCCAAATATGAGACGCAATCTTAGCCAGCCCTTCGTGCTACTTCCTTTTCGGTTTGTAGATTTCGGTCGCCGTTCCGAAGAAGATTTCACCCGCATTCATCAGTGTTTCACCCAGCGTCGGATGTGGATGAATTGCATCGGTGATGTCATGCAGATGGCAACCCATTTCAATCGCAAGTACGGCTTCGGCAATAAGTTCACCAGCACCCGAACCGACAATTCCGCAGCCAATGACTTGTTCCGTATCCGGATTGACCAACCATTTCGTTAGGCCGTCCGTTCGCCCCAGCGCTTGTGCCCGGCCGCTGGCTGCCCACGGGTAAGCAGCGACTTCGTAATTCACGCCGTCTCGTTTGGCTTCTTCTTCAGTGATACCAGCCCAGGCAATTTCCGGATCGGTGAAGACAACCGCGGGGATCGCTCGCTTGTCAAATTCAACTGCCTTACCGAGCAATGCTTCAACTGCGATTCGGCCTTCGTGAGTCGCTTTGTGTGCCAGCATGGGTTCGCCAGCAACATCACCAATCGCAAGGATATGCGGGTCGGCTGTTCGCAACTTACTGTCAACACGAACAAATCCACGTTCGATGACTTCGACGTTCGTATTCTCCAATCCGATGTCACGCGTGTTCGGGGCGCGTCCCACAGAGACTAATACCAGGTCATATTCTTCGGTGCCAAATTTGCCGGGACCTTCAAACGCAACTTCGATCTTGTCGCCTTTTTCATAGACCGAACCGACTTTGGTGTTGAGGAAAATGTTTTCCATCAACGGCTTGATTCGTCGCTCAAGAGGTTTGACCAAATCTCGATCTGCGCCCATCAATAATCCGCTGGCCAATTCGACCACATCGACTTTCGATCCCAAAGTGGCATAGACCGTTCCCATCTCCAGTCCAATGTATCCGCCGCCGATGACCAACATTCGTTCGGGGATTTCTTTTAGCTCCAAGGCACCCGTCGAATCAACGACTCGATCACTTCCAATTTTGAATGCAGGCGGCATCGCCGGAATGCTACCGGTTGCTAGAACGCAATGGTCGAAGGTTAAAGTCTTGTCGGCGGGGACCGATTCGTCATCGCCTTCCAATTGGATTGTTGTCGAATTAACAAAAGACCCCTTCGCCTTGATCACTTTGACTTTGCGTTTTTTGGCAAGGCCTGCCAAGCCGCCGGTCAACGTGCTAATGACTTTTTCCTTGCGTGCACGGACTTTATCGATGGCGATCTTTGGAGAGGAGTATTCGACGCCCCATTCTTCAGTGAGTTCTTCCGCTTCGGAGATGACCTTTGCGACATGTAGAAGGGCTTTGGAAGGGATGCAACCGCGAAGCAAGCAGGTGCCGCCGAGCTTTCCTTCAGATTCAACGATCGTGACTTCCATGCCTTCATCCGCAGCCAAAAACGCTGCTGCATAACCGCCCGGTCCACCCCCAAGAACAACAAGTTGACTGTGCATCGATCTTTCTCAAATTCTGTGTGTTGAAGTATTGATTTGTTGTTTAGCGACTGATTCGCCAAAGCAGGATTGGGTTTCCGTGAGTCTTTTCGGAACACGCTTCTGCTAAAACCATGGTTTAAATAAAAAACGGCAAGCCTAAGCTCGCCGTCCTTTATGTCTTTGAATTCTATAAAAATCGGGTGGGCTTCGAAAGCAACCAGATTTTTCGATTTTTGATTCCGCGAAAACTATCGCGACATGAATTCCACAACCATGTTGACGTCGATCGGAAGACTAATGTCCGATGGACCAGGACGGCCTTGAACTGTAGCAGTCAAAGTCTCTGCATCGAATGCAACCCAATCGATGCCTTCGCCTTCCGAATTCGCAATCGCGCCTTGATAAAGCAATTTAAGCTTTTCGTTAGGCTTGACCGTAATCACATCGCCAGGACGAAGTTGGTAGGACGGCTTGTCGACCTTGTTGCCGTTTACTTTGAAATGACCATGAACGACACCCTGTCGCGCTTGCGGGCGTGTCACCGTCAGGCCAATCCGGCGGATGACGTTGTCCAAACGGTTTTCACACGTCAAAAGCAACTTTTCACCGGTGTTTCCAGCGCCACTGCTGGCGCGAACGTAATACCGGCGAAGCTGTCGTTCACCGATGCCGTAATAGTGTTTAATCTTTTGCTTTTCCATCAAACCCGTTCCGTAGTTGGACGGGCGCTTTCGCCGCAGGTGCATACCGGGCGGCTGGTCTCCACGTCGTTCTTTGACGCGGCGTGGACCTGCATTTTCGTACACCATGGTACTGAGTCGTCTGTTAATTCGTGCTTTTGGGCCGGTATACCGTGCCATTAATTAATCTCCGGTAAGCTGAATGCAGCTTGATGTTGCTAGACGGCGTCTCACCAAAAAGGTTGTTCACCCAAAGTGGACCATGTCTATCGTTCATTGAAAAAAGTTTCGAGTCCGCTGGCCATTACCTCTGGCACCTGATCATCAATTAGGAATCGATTCGATTCAGTGGGTGCTTTTAGAGCGGAAGTCCTCGATAAGAAGGCCTATTAGTATCGGAAAATGCGAACGGATTTTCAAGGGCTAAGTTGTTTCCAAGCCAACTTAGGTTGAAAAAGTCGGTATGCGTTTTTGTTTAGCTGGTTCGTTTCGCCTGCTTGGGCTCCCGAATAAATCTGTTTTTGTTCAACCGCATTTTCAGCGGGCGGGGTGCCGTTCCTCGCAATTGAGCGTTGAAGTCAGCAAAAATATGCTAAAAACCGGTTGGAAGCGTCGGTCGATGCCCGATTGCCTTAACACGATATGCGTTCAGGAAATTCTGAAAACACTTGGTTTAGGCTGCTTTGGCGACTTCTTTTTCATCAAATGGTGTCTCTGAGTCGCCAAAAATCGACTCGACCAATATCTGATTCGTTCGTCCGGCGACTTTGAGGTCTGCAACTTCCGAATCGAACCGCCAATTTGCTGTTCCTCGTTCAAAGCAAAATGAATGTCCGACGTAATTGCCGGCAATGAGCAGAAATTTTTCACTGGTCAAATCACCCAGTATTCGATTTTGCATTAGAAATTGCCGCAAAATTTGAATTTTTTTAAAAAGCGGCAGATCTGACATCAGTAGCTCGTGGAATCAAGGCTTCGTCAACGGACGTGTTTACTTGATTAAGATCGGCCAATTCGATCGTGGCCTGATTGCGGCGAACAAACAACCGGCATTCTTCCCCTAATGCAGATGATTCAACCAAATTAGCTAATCGTTAAAGTCTCTGTTGCTGTCTGTTTCGATGGGCAAATCGACTGTCGCGAGACGTCAGGGAGGTAAACTGGCCAAATTAATCTCTTATATTGAGCTGATTCCAGGTGGTTTCAGGCGTCCGTTGGCAATTAGATATCGGCAAAAGATCGTGGCGCTGCATAGAATGTGCGTTGCTCAATCACTTCTACTCAACTGGCTTTTGCACTCGCCCACATCATGGCTGACGAAATCACCGAACCAACGCCCGACCCAAACGAATCCATCCCGGTCGAATCCGCTCCAGAATCTAATGACGTCCAGTCAGCAAATGCTGACTCTGCAGTTCCAAGTCACGTGATCGACGATGCATCACTCCTGGAACTTCGAGAGAAGATTGATGACGTCGATGCAAAGCTGATTGAACTGGTCAATGCAAGAGCGAGCTTGGTCGTTGACGTTGGTAAGATCAAGCGAAAATCTGGCGCTCCGATTTATGCCCCTCATCGGGAGCAAGCCGTTCTCAAGAAAGTGCAGGCCTTAAATAAGGGCCCTCTTGCGGCGAAAACGGTCGAGGCGCTTTATCGCGAATTGATGAGCGGCAGTTTTCATTTGGAGCAACCGCTGAGGATTGGTTATCTCGGGCCAATCGGCAGCTACAGTCACTTGGCATCGATTCGGCATTTTGGATCAAGTGTCGCTTACGAAGATTTACGTGCTGTCGAAGGCGTCTTTATTGAGGTGGTTCGCGGGCATTGTGATTACGGTTTAGTCCCAATCGAAAATACGACCGGCGGCGGAATCGCTGAGACGCTCGATACTTTTACCGAGTATCACGAAAATATTTCGATTTACTCAGAAGTTCAACTGGAAGTCCGTCGTTGCCTGTTGGCGAATTGTAAGCCAAAGCAGATTAAAAAAATCTACGCTCGCCCTGATTCGTTTTCTCACTGCCGGAAGTGGTTGGCGACTCAGTTTCCCAATATTGAACATGTCGGAGTCGACAGTAGCGGGACTGCCGCTCGGATGGCACAAGAGGCTTACCGCGATGACCCTGAATGTGGTGTCGCGGCGATTGGAAGCGAGTTAGCCGGCGAGCATTATGGTTTGCATGTTTTGTTTTCGGGGATTGAAGACAACCCGAACAACATTACGCGATTTCTGGTTCTCTCAAAACAGCAAGCCGGAATTTCTGGCGACGACAAAACGTCAATGATGTTTGTCACGCCCGATCGTCCCGGGGCGTTGGTTGACGTGCTTTCTGTTTTCAAACGAGCGGGTGTGAATTTGACTCACATTGATAAACGACCAAGTCGTCGAATCAATTGGGAATATACTTTTTTCATCGATGCTGAAGGGCACCGTGATGATCCAGCATTCGCAGAAGTGATCGGTGAAGCCCGAGCGTTTTGCCGAGAGTTGACGGTGTTGGGAAGCTATCCAAGAAGCCAGCGACTGCTAACGTAAATGCGTTGAGGACGTAAATGCGTTGACGACGGTTGGCGTTTGGAAAAGTCTCTACTCTAACAGTTTGCCACATTTTCAACCAAGCGGTCGATCATTGCATGATAAAGCTCGACGTATTGAGTAGCGCTGTGATCCCACGACCAATCTTGTCGCATTCCGTTTTCAACAATTTGATTCCAAACCTCTTTGTGGTCGGTGTAGGTTAGGATCGCGCGATGCATGGCGTCGTTCATCGCTTCGTTTGAGTATTCCCCAAATGAAAATCCATTAGACGATCCGTCGACGATCGCTTGTTCACTTGCGTTCGTCACGGTGTCTTTCAGTCCGCCGGTTTCTCGAACAACCGGCACTGTGCCATATTTCAAACTGTAAAGTTGATTCAAGCCACACGGTTCGTATCGACTGGGCATTAAAAAGATATCTGAGCCGGCCTCAATTTTGTGAGCCAACTCGTTGGAAAACGTCAGTTGTGCGCTGATCTTCGTCGGGTATTTGTAAACCAAATCGCTAATCGCTTTTTCGAAATGTGCATCGCCCGTCCCCAATATGACCCACTGCACGTCAGCATTGGGTAGCCAAGCATTCAACATATTGATGATCAGATCCCAGCCCTTTTGTTCAGCGAGTCGCCCAATGATGCCGACAAGCGGAACATCGGATTCGTTTGGCAGGTTCATGATCTGCTGCAGTTCTGCCTTGCACTTTGGTTTTTCTGTTTTCCAATTTGTCGCATTGAATGATGCAATCAAGTTTGCGTCAGTTTCCGGGTTCCAAACTCCGTAATCGACGCCGTTAATGATTCCCTTCAATTCATTCTTTCGGTGACGCAGCACTTCTTCCAATCCGCAGCCATGCTCCTGCGTCTGGATCTCTTCAGCATAGGTTGGACTAACCGTACTGAGAGCATCGGCATAGGTCATTCCCGTTTTCAGCAGATTTAACTTGCCATAAAACTCCATCTCACGCCAATTGAAAAATCGCCAGTCCAATCCGGTTAACAGCATATCCCAGTGCCAGAAGACGCCTTGATAAGCAAGGTTGTGAATGGTCATCAGTACGGCGGTTTCGCAGTCTACACCGATCGGCCGGTTTTCGAGTTTGACGATTGCCGGAATCAAACCGGTTTGCCAATCATTGCAATGAATGACATCAATCGTATGATCCAGCCGCCGAATCAATTCGAGGACAGCTCGAGCGTAAAAAACAAATCGCTCGCAATTGTCGTCGTAATCACGCCCGTTGCCATAAATTCCGTCTCGCATGAAATAATCGTTTTGTGCGACAAAATAGACAGGCACATCGGTTCCAGGCAGGCAGCTTTTCAGGATCTTTCCGAAGACCAGTTTCGAACCGACGGGAATCTCCAGCTCGATACCTGTTTCTTCCAGTTCAAATCCGCCATTAAAAACGCATTTGTATGCCGGCATCACAACGATGGCGTTGTGCCCAAGATGGTTCAGAGCTTTGGGGAGCGCATTACCTACATCCGCAAGTCCACCAGTTTTCGCAAACGGGACAACTTCACTTGCTGCAAACAAAATGTTCAATTTTTTTTCCTGCGTAGTCATTATTCGGCGACTTGATTCAACGCTGATTTGAAATCCAATTCCCAAACCATTATTTTCGCGAAAGAAACGATGGTGAAAACCACTGGGTGGAAAGACTTTCTGGCAGCCAATCTATAATACCCATCGGTTTTTTTTCTCGGAATCGAGCAAAAAAGAGCATTTTTTTCGAAGAACCTTCAGCAATGTTGAACACTGCAAATTCCAATTCGCACAGATCTCATATTGTTGTCTTCTCGAGACGTGCGAAACAGAAATATTGTGTCGATTGCCATTTGATTACGGGAGTGAGAGTCACCTAAGTTTCCAATTCAAAGGCATTAGGTGCTCGATCAGCACTTTGCTATCGAATCGGCGGCCTGCAGCTTGTCGAAGAAAAGGACTGCGTTGCATCTAGCGGAAGAATACCACCCCGAATGGAGATAAACTGGGATTCATTCGCCTCGCTCGTCCTTTGGTCCAATAATGGAAGCAGCTGTTTGTTTGGTCAACGAAATTTAGCGAAGATGAAGCGATTCGGCTACAATGCAGGAGGCGTGGCGGACGGTAACGTTGCAGAGGATGAGAGAGTGGCTGAAATAAAAATTGAAGAAACCATCGACGAACATTTCGATCGGATTTATCGAGCTGCGTTAATCCTATCGGGGAATCCTTGGGACGCGGATGATTTGGCGCAAGAGACGTTCATGATCTTTTCCAGCCAAATCGATCGATTTGAGGGACGCAGTACGGTCTATACCTATCTATATGGCATTCTGCTGAATCTTGATCGCCGTGAACGTCGGAAATTTGGGACTCGGAATCGCAAACTTCGTGTTGTTTGGGAGAACGAAAGTCAGAATCCGCATTTGTCTCCGGCAGCGGAAGCAAAATTGGAAGTCGATGAATGGAAGAAAAGTTTATGGTCCTGGGTCGAGAAACTACCCAATGGTCAACGTCAGGTTTTGGTTCTTCGTTTTGCAGAGCAATTGCGTTATGACGAGATTGCAGAATCGCTTTCGATTCCTGTTGGAACGGTCAAGTCCAGGATCTTTCACGGACTGGCGACGCTGCGATCAATGCTCGACAACCGATTTGATATTCAGGAAGGTCTGCGAGATTTTATTTCTCGCGGTCTCCCAAACTCGCAAGCATAAAATACAAAACTGAATTCACTTTTCCAGCATCGCTCAACCATTCCATTTAGATTTGCACAAGATGTCAAAGTTTGAAAATCCAGAATCAGAAAATGACTTTTTAGCTGAGGATGATTATTTGATTGATGAAGATCTCCGCGAACTGGAGACGCAATTGGCTGCGGACGCTCAGTTTCTGCACGCAACGTATCCGTCGAGTTCATCGAAGTCAGAACGCTTGGCGAAGCTGATCAGTGCTTGTGTGTCATCTTCGAACTCTGAAACGGAAAAAAGCTTCGACACGACCGTTTCGATGGGTGAAGAGAATGAGATCTCCTCGTCGAAACAATCGATGGCCAACGGTCGTTCGACGTTGGTTGCTTGGCATAATATCGGTCTGGGAATGGTTGCCTCCGCTTGCCTAATAATCTGCGTCGTATGGTACATTCCTCAGCAACCCAATTCAGACAACGGCAGTGTTGCCAAATCGATAACGAACGTTCAAGACGTTGACACGATCTACACAGTAACGCCAGTTTCAATGTCACCGCCAGATAAATTTCTGAATGCTTCTCAACCGGAACTGGAGGCAATGTTTGACAACATGTGTCCAGGCCGTGATGATTCAAGTCAATTCCTCGCTGAAATTCAACAGATGGATTTTTGAGTCATTGCCGCAAAGGTGATTTTCTAATGTAGGTCGAAACCGTTAGGAAACACTTTATAGATACTTTTCTAAATATTGCTTTCTCATGATTTTGCTCAAATGAACCTTAGGAAAACAATTTTACTTTTGCTTTTTGCTGTGACGTTTTCTCCCGGGATCGTTTCTGCCTATGTAACGCAGAGGAGAACAAACGATGGGGATTCGACAATCGAGCAGGCCGAATCTCGCGTCATGCGTTCGGTACCTCTCAGTTTGGAGCGTGCCGCAAAAGCCGTACGCGGTAGCACGGTCACGATTCGGGTTTTTCGACCAGACGTTTCGGATGATCCGTCGATTGATTCAGAGAAAAAAGGCAGAGCATCGCACGATTCCAACAGGCAGCGTTCGGTTGCTGTTTTTTCCGGCGTGATGATTCACGATGGCTTCGTCGCGGCACCTTTGTTTTTGCCCGATCCCAAAAACCCAATCGTGCGAATGACGTTACCCGATGGAAAGCAGGCGATAGGT
>CAJQQR010000244.1 GCA_905480545.1 uncultured Pirellulaceae bacterium | reverse complement strand
GCAATGGACCGTTTTCTTGCGACCTTCGAACAGATCAAGAACGCAATTGAGGCAGAGGATTGGGACTCTGTCGTTAAACTACTGGAAAAAGGAAAGCAAAATCGAGATGCTTTGGGAAATTGATATTTATCCTGCCGTGGGCCAACCAGATCTTGTCGCCCAATCGATCGCTAGCGATGCACCCGACCTTGGACTGGATCCCAACTTTCAAATCAAAACGGCGCGTGGGTACCTTGTTGAAGGCCATTTCACTGAAGACCAAATCCAAGACGTCGCCAATCAACTTTTTGCAGATTCCGTTGTCGAAACGACTGTCGTGGGAATGGTGGGCGATTCAAAGTTCAGCCAATCGCCCGATGCCGATACTGCACTCGTGCATGTTTTGCCCAAACCCGGTGTTACCGACGCAGTCGCCGAAAGTGCACATCAAGCGATGACTGATCTCGGACTCAACCCGTCTGCGATTCGAACATTCGAAAAGTATTGGATTTCAAGTTTACCGGACGATCAATTGCAGTTGCTGTGCGATAAACTCCTTGCAAATGATTCCATCGAAGAAGTTCGGCGCGGAGCACTGGACTTGCAGGAACTTGGTCACGGTGAAACCTATCAATTTGAGCTTTTGACATTCGAAATCAGAAACGCGACAGACGAACAGCTTTTAAAAATCAATACTGACGGCCAGCTCAGTCTGAACCTCGAAGAACTCAAGACGATCCAGCAACGTTACGTCGAACTGGATCGCGAACCAACCGACATCGAACTGGAGTCGATCGCTCAAACCTGGAGCGAGCATTGCAGTCACAAGACATTAGCAGGTCGAATCGAGTACACCGACGAAAATGGAACGGTCTTTTTTGAGAACATGCTCAAGGAAACGATCTTTCAGTCGACGGTCGATTTGATGAAAGAGTTCGGGGACGACAACTGGTGCGTTAGTGTTTTCAAAGACAACGCGGGCATTGTCACATTCGATGATGAAATCAATGTCGCCTTCAAAGTTGAAACTCACAACCGTCCGTCCGCGATTGAGCCTTATGGTGGAGCCAATACTGGAATTGGTGGCGTCATTCGTGACACACTTGGAACGGGGCTGGGTGCAAAACCGATTTGCAATACGGATGTATTTTGTTTTGCAGATCCGAACACTTCTGCGGATCAGGTCCCCGACGGAGTGCTTCATCCACGTCGCGTGATGAAGGGCGTGGTATCGGGTGTCCGTGACTACGGTAATCGAATGGGAATTCCGACCGTCAACGGTGCGGTCTATTTTGACGATCGATATATCGGCAATCCATTGGTGTTTTGTGGCAACGTTGGCATCTTGCCAAAAGACAAATCGTTCAAGGAAGTCCAGCCCAACGATATGATTGTCGCGATTGGCGGAAAAACGGGACGTGATGGGATTCACGGTGCGACATTCAGCTCCGACACGCTCAGTACCGACAGTGAAAAACTCTCGGGCGGCGCCGTTCAAATTGGCAATGCGATTACCGAGAAAATGGTTGCCGATGTCTTGCTACAAGCTCGTGATCGCAATCTCTACACCGCTGTGACCGATTGCGGTGCCGGCGGATTCTCAAGTGCGGTTGGGGAAATGGGAGAAGAACTTGGTGCTGAAGTTTGGCTCGACAAAGCCCCACTCAAATACGATGGCTTGACCTACACAGAAATCTGGATTTCTGAAGCCCAAGAGCGAATGGTCTTTTCGGTTCCAAAAGAAAACGTCGATGAGATGTTGAAGCTGTGTGAAAGCGAAAACGTTCAAGCCGATGTGATTGGGCAATTCGTCCCCAGCGGCAACTTGACCTTGAAATACGGCGACGCAAAAGTTGGCGAACTGTCAATGAAATTCTTGCACGATGGTCGCCCGCCGACCATTCGCAAAGCGGAGTACCAACCGGCTGAAACAACTACGCTTGAACTTGCGGAAACAGATCACGCTTCAGACTTAAAGAAAATCTTGCGGTCGCTCAACGTCGCCAGTAAAGAATGGGTCATCCGCCAATACGATCATGAAGTTCAGGCCGGCAGTGTGATCAAGCCTCTGGTTGGAATCAAGAACGACGGACCAAGTGATGCAGCGGTCGTACGACCACGTTTGGACTCACGTCGCGGCGTTGTGGTGGCGTGCGGCATGAATCCGCACTTCGGGGACTTTGACACGTACCACATGGCGGCAAGTGGAATTGATGAAGCGATCCGAAACTGTGTCGCGGTTGGCGCCGATCCAAATCGAATTGCTGTGCTGGATAACTTCTGCTGGGGGAATACCGACCGACCGGAAATGCTTGGAAGCCTGACACGAGCGGCGATTGCCTGTCGCGATATGGCGATGGTCTACAAGACGCCGTTTATCTCCGGTAAAGACAGCTTGAAGAACGAGTTTGTTGACACACGAAACGACAACAAACGTATTGCCATCCCTTCGACATTGCTGATCAGCGCCATCGGCCAAGTCAATTCGGTAGACAAATGCGTGACGATGGACTTGAAAGAACCAGGCAGCGTTCTGTTTCAATTGGGTTTGACCAAAAATGAGATGGGCGGTTCTCATTGGAGTTTGGTAAATGAAAAATCGGGCGGAAGCGTTCCGACGGTCGATGCCTCCAAAGCAAAATCGCTGTTCGAAAAACTTCATTCGGCGATCGAAAACGAACTGGTGCTATCGTGCCATGATTTGAGCGAAGGAGGGCTGGTGGTTTGCCTGGCCGAGATGGCGTTTGCTGGTGGTTTAGGTGCAGAGGTGAACCTCGAATCGCTTGATGCAGGTGACACACCGAGCGAGCAAACCGATCTGATTAAGCTGTTTTCGGAATCAAATTCTCGGTTTGTCGTTGAAGTGGCCAAACCAAACGCCGATACGTTCAAGCAACTCTTTGCCGATGATGAAGTTACTGATATCGGCGAAGTGAATAGCAGCGATCGACTGGCGATTCAGTCCGGTGAAAAGATCTTGATCGACGAGAATATCGACGAGCTAAAAGCTTGTTGGCAAAAACCATTGGCTTGGTAATCGAGCCTACACGACTGAGCTCATCTGGGGCAGCGATCGCCCGTCAGAGTTAGCAATGCGTTCGGCAAATCAATATTTCATGATGCACCACATGGCGCGAAAACCGTCGCGAATGCCAATCTTTTTCCCTTCAGCATAAGTTCGTTTCTCATACGAAATCGGCCGCTCGTCGAACCGAATACCGGGCTGTTTTGCTAACTTCGCCGTCATCTCCAATTCGATCCCAAATCGGTTTTCCTTTAGGTTCCCGAGCAAAGGGTTGAGAAGCGATTTTCGCATTAATTTATAACATGTCTCTGCATCAGTCAGCTTTAAACCGGTTCGAAAATTCGAAAACTTGGTGATGACTCCGTTCCCGAAACGATGCCATCCTGGAGAACTGGTTCGATTGCCATTCGCGAATCGACTGCCGTAGACCACGTCCGCCTCGTCCAGCAAAATCGTTGAAATGAGTGGAATAAATTCTTGCGGGTTGTATTCCTGATCCGCATCCTGGATGCCAACAATATCTCCTGTAGCTGCCTTGAAACCGGTTCGAAGCGCTGCTCCTTTGCCTTGATTTATTTCATGGAAAAGCATTTGGATTTTCAACGAACCGAAAGCATTGCGAGGCGATAGCGATCCATCGTCTCGCAGGCGACGAAGCACATCGCTGGTTCCGTCCGTACTACCGTCATCTACGATGACTAACTCCATGGGTAAGTCAACTTTTCCAACCCGTTGTATCATTTCGGCAATCGTCTTTGCTTCGTTGAAAACGGGCATTATGACAGAGAAGCAAAAATCATTTTTGGGAAATGGCACGAATGCTCGATCGAGGCACCACGGCCTGTCGTGTACCGCCTCCAACTTCGTGACGGCTCGGTTGTAAGTTTCAATCGAATCGAATTTCAATTCACCATCGAGCAGTGCGCCGGATCGCCGTTGCAGAATTTCGATGCACGTCGATTTATAAAGAGCGCGAACTCGTTTCACGGTGTTACCCAACAAGCAGAGGGATGAAAACAATTGAAAACTATCAGGACCAACGTTCACGATATTTCGCTTTGGTACAAACGTCAAACGATGAGGGAAACACATCGACTTGCCTATCTTGACAAAACCAAACTATTAATAGCATGTCAATGCAGTTGAACAATGCGGGTTTGTAATTCAAGTAGACCCAATGCAAAAAATATGAAAAAACATTTTTAGTAAAAATTCGTGCTGGGTTGGTTGACTTTTTATTTCCAAATCAGAGAATGGGGAGCAGTTGATGTGACAGAGTTCTTCGCAAAATTCTTACCAATAACCAACTCACCTTTCCTCATAACATTCGCAAATTTTGGTCGCACAGCCTGAGCGTATTAAACCTCAATTGCCTTTAACAAACGGGCCGGCTTGTCTGACAGCAGCGTTTTGTTTTACAGGTTTGTGTATCACTTGAATCAAAAATTCACAGGAAATCCTTGTGCTAAAAATATGCTAGCTCAAAACAGCAATTTGATAGAACGCAATAGCATGATCCAAAGGATGGATTTTATCGGCTTAGGACAAGCCAACGGTTTTGAAGTATGGGGGCGACGACTGATGGATACGATGTCGACGGCCTTAACGTGGACCGGATGTCCTCCCTGTATTTCTAATCGTTAATTTCTAATCGTTAATTTTTGATCTTTCATTTTTGAATGGCTAACTTTTTCTAATGCCTTGCGAGCTTGGCAATCATCAAATCGAGACCGTAAAGGTCAGGAACCATGACAATTGAGTCATGAATTGGGTGACGTCTATCGCTTTCCATCTCCAAAGTTCATTTCCATTTCGATCCCGAAATGACTGACACCCTAATTTCATTTGGCTCTAACCTGGGTGGTTCGGAAAGGATCATCTCGGATGCCCTAAGCTTGCTTGACTCGCATCCGAAGATTTTCAGATTGCAGCGGAGCAGTTTAGTTCGAACGAAACCGATTGGCGGACCCGTTGGGCAACCGGACTTCATCAACGGTGTCGTACGATTCTCAACCGAGTTGCCCCCCAATAGCCTTATGGAATTGCTCTTGGATACGGAGCGTCAATTTGGGCGGGAGCGACGAATCCGCTGGGACGCTCGCGTTCTTGATCTTGACATCCTCCTGTACGGGAGCGAGATCCAATTTAAAGCCGAATGCGAAATCCCCCACCCGCGAATGACATTTCGCCCGTTTGCATTGGAGCCAGCATGCGAACTCGCGGCGGACATGGTTCACCCGATATGCGGCATCAAATTATCAGATATTTTACAAAAGCTTCGCGTCTCGAAA